>JBAXRP010000110.1:0-13512 GCA_037131145.1 Bacteroidota bacterium | reverse complement strand
TCCAGGTTCCAGGTTCCAGGTTCCAGGTTCCAGGTTCCAGGTTCCAGGTTCCAAAACCGAAGTCTTGTTTGTTCCGATGATTGACGCACGGAGGATGGAGGTGTTTTGTGGAATTTATAATCAGGAGAATGTTGAGATTCGCGAAGTTCGGGCTGAAATTATTGACGAACAATCCTTCGGCGAAATGCTCGAAAACCATTTGATTGTTTTCGGAGGCGACGGGGCGGAAAAATGTAAACCGGTTTTGGGAAATCATCCTCATACCCTTTTTTTAGATAGTTTCGCCGCCTCGGCAAAATACATGATCCCCCTCGCGGTAGAAAAATTTGCAACTCGCGATTTTGAAAACCTTGCCTATTTTGAACCCTTTTATCTGAAGGATTTTGTGGCGGGAAAACCGAGGGTAAAGGGGTTACATTAATATGATTTGGCGTTAATAATGGCGTCGTTGTCGCTATATTTTGATGGATAATGGAAAACGCAAATATATATCAAAGATTTTCAACCCGTGTGGTAAATATAGGGGATATTCCTCTGGGAGGCGATAATCCGGTGAGGGTGCAGTCAATGACCAACACCGATTCCCTCAACACAAAAGCCACGGTGGCGCAAGCCGTCAGAATGATAGAAGCAGGTTGCGAATATGTGAGGATTGCCGTTCCGTTTATGAAAGAAGCAAGGAACCTGCGTGAGATCAAAGATGAACTCAGGCGGCAGGGATATAAAACGCCAATCATTGCCGACGTCCATTTCAATGCAAAAATTGCCGAAGAAGCGGCTGCCATCGTTGAAAAGGTTCGCATCAATCCCGGAAATTATATTCCGACCAACATCAACCGAAACGCATCAGACGTTTTCTCATCCGAAGAACATTTTGATCAGATTAGCGACAAACTCTCTCCTTTGCTGAAAATCTGTAAAGAACACGACACAGCCATACGCATAGGGGTTAACCATGGCTCGCTATCGCGCCGGATTCTTGAACAATACGGAGATACCCCGCTAGGGATGGTTGAATCGGCGATGGAGTTTGCCCGCGTATGCGAAGTTCATTCATTTCAGAACCTGGTATTATCAATGAAAGCCAGCAATACGCGGGTTATGATAACGGCTAACAGGCTTCTGGTTGAAAGTATGAAGAAGACAGGGATGAATTACCCAATCCACCTCGGCGTTACCGAAGCCGGGTCGGGTGAAGATGGCAGAATAAGATCGGCTATTGGCATTGGTAGTTTGCTGGCAGATGGCATCGGCGATACCATCCGGGTTTCGCTCACGGAAGATCCGGAGTTCGAGATTCCGGTTGCATATAACATCCTTCAGGCTACCGGAGTTCGCATCACCAAAGCCGAATTTGTGGCATGTCCATCCTGCGGGCGCACTCAATACAACATTCAGTCAGCCCTTGAAAAAATCCGGGAGCGAACTTCTCACCTGAAAGGGATAAAGATAGCGGTGATGGGCTGCATTGTGAACGGTCCGGGCGAAATGGCCGACGCCCATTATGGTTACGTGGGTTCTGGTAACGGAAAGATATGCTTATACAAAAGCCGTAACCAGATCAGAAAAAATATTGATGAATCGCTTGCAGTTGAGGCGTTAGTAGAATTGATTAAGGAGTCGGGCGATTGGGTTGAGGAAAGTTAGAAAGTTATCGGAAAATTATTTCAACTTAAATTTCCTTCAATTATTTTTTGCTCCTCCGGGGTTATTTCATAAAGTTTGTAAACCAACTCATCAATCTTTCCTTCGTTGCCGTCGCTGTTGCCGCCTTGTTGTTTTTGAGCAATTATTTTATCAACTAACTCATTCATTTGCTTTTCCTGTAGTTCAGTAGGAACAGGAACAGGAATTTGCTCCATAAACGCTTTTTTGTATCGTATTTTTCCAACCAGCTCGCCACCCATATAAAACGATTTAAAAAAGAAGGTAACAGCTTTTGAATTAAGCAAAGCGGTGAGATACTTTAAATGATTTCCGGAGATAAAAAAGACAGTAGCCTCAGGATAATATCCTTTTTCATCATAATAAAACTGAGGCTGGCTCACGATTTCAGAAAAAATGATTTTGGGCTTTTCAAAAGCGTCAATGTAAGAACACGCTCTCAACTCCCACCAAAAGTCGCCCTGATCTTCCCTGCTTTTTGCTTTGTTTTTGAATGGCAATAAATGATTTGCAATCGCCGGATGGTTATGATAAAACCAATACCAGGCTTCGTCAAATTCCATGTTTCCATATCTTGGAACCGGTTCCATCAGCGTTTTGATTCCCGAATTTTTTTTAATGGTGTAGCCCTTGGGTATGTTTATAATGTAAAAGTCTTTGTATTCAGCGTAATACTTTCGAGTGTCCCTTCCTCTTAAAATTGGTTTAATAAATTTAACGCTGGTTTTATCACTTTCAATTAGTTTGTCTTTAGTTGTTTTGTTGATAATAAATGCTTCATTTAGTCCGGTTAATATTCCCCTGAATAGTTGAACATCCCAATCTTTCAACGGTTTTGCTATTGCTTCAATTTTTTGTTTCAGGCGGTTTATCCTTTCGTCAATAATATTCCAGGGACCTTCATCAAACTGAATGGATTCAATTTTATTTTTTTCGATATAGTCGCCAAATGTATGAATGAAGGTGAAGAATTTTTTGTCTTCAAACCGTATTGCGCTAAGTTCGTTTCTATATTCATTTCTTTGGGAAATAATAATATTGGTATGGACGACGGCATGATTAAAAATCAAATTCTGTCCGAAATCAATCAGCGCCAGAGGGTTTGATTTTTTTAGCATATACTTTCGTAAATTCAATCCATAATTGGTTCTCATCCATTTATTTGACATAATCAATGCCTGAATGCCATTGATTTTTTGAAGGTTGTTTGCCAATTCATAAAACAAGGAATAAACATCGCCTGTTTGCGAATAAGTTTCGTACTTATCGGCAAGAATTTTAAATTTTTCGTCTGTACTGATTGAAAAGTACGGCGGATTTCCTATAACCAAATCAAACCCTTCAAAATCGCCATTGTTATTCAAAACTTCAGGAAATTCGAAGCGCCATTCAAAGGCGTTTTTGTACAGTGCATTGGTTTTTACCTCTTCAATTTCTTTCGATAGATTGGTTATATCGTCTTCTAATTTTTGCTGTTTTTCTTTTCGGACTATTTTCTGCTTTGCATCTTCTTCAAAAAGTTTGGTTTGGTTAAGCAAATTAAAAAGCTCGCCGCCTTTTTTATTTAACGCAATTGCTTTAGGGTCGTTATTATAAATTTCGGTTCTGAAATCTCCTTTTATGGCGTCAATGATTTTTTGCAATCCCTTTTTAACGTCTCGATTTTTCTCATTTTTATAATCGGCAACAAAACCTCTGTAGGCTTTAACGTCATATTTAATACTTTTCAGAGCCTTGCTCAGATCAGCGTCTAATGGAAATCGTCTCAATAAACTGTTTCCGCATTTTATATTGACGTCAATGTTCGGAAGCGTTTCCAATTCGGGAGGATCTGATAAATGCAACGGGTCCAAACGGTAATAAGCATTTTTCAATAGTTCAATCCACAAGCGCAAACGGCATATTTTCACTGAATTTGGATTGACGTCGACGCCAAATAAACAGTTTTCAATGATGATTTGCTTTTCGTGGAAAAGTGTTTTTTGAACCCGGCAGCTTTCGCTGCTTTTCTTGTTGTACGTGAATATATTCCTGTTTTCATCGGTAATAATCAGTTCGTCATTAATGATTTCAATTTCATAATCTCTGAGCGTTTTGCCATTTTCATCCATTAAAATTCCCAGTTCGCTCTTAATCGCAATTATTTCATTTAATGCGGATACCAAAAAGTGTCCAGAGCCAACAGCCGGATCGCAAATCTTTAATGAATTTATAATTTCGTTGGACTTTTGTCTCGATAACTTATTCCCTGTCAGGTTATAAACATCATCAATAGAGCTAATCTTTTCATCCGGTAAATCATGGGTTATACAAAATTCCCTGAACTTTTCAACCACAGCCATACGGATTGACTTGCGGCACATATACATGGTAATGAACGCCGGGGTGAAAATAGAACCCTCTTTGTACCCGTTGATTTTCTCAAACACTTTGCCCAGAACAGAGGCATTGATGATTGTTTTGTTATCTTCCTGAATATCCTCACTGCCCTCGCTTGCAAAGTCGTAAGCGTCTAAAAACTTAAAAAGATAATCAATCGTATTCAGTTTATCTGATTTCCTGATAACTTCTTTTAGAATGGTTGCACTGAATAACTCAAGTTGCCCGGCATTGTCAAGCGCATTGATTTTTATGGTTTGGTCTTCCAGTTCGCTGATTTCAAAAAGCGAACTGTTCAGGTATGGAACCCGGCAGTATTTGCTTTTTATGGCTTCGGTTCTGTCATTGAGATTTACCGCCAGAACTTTGTGGAAAAGTTTAAACAGTTCGTCAAAGTCCTGTATCGTTTCAGTGTTTAAGAACCGAAAGTCTTTATTGCCTTGTTGATAAGTTACTAATTGTCCTTCCAGCAATTTGAGAAAGAGAATTCTGTTTATCCATGTGATGCAAAGTTCCAGTGAAACATTGAAAATTCTCTCCTCTTTTGTCTTGCCGTAAATTGTCGGATCGGTCAAACGATGCAGTGGATCCTCAGTAATTATTGCTTCAATAGCAGTTTCAATAAGGGAAGCCGGATTTCGATTTTCACTTTTTCGTTGGATAATATTTTTCGTTCCTTCAGTGGTTTCTTCCAGTCCGATGATATGCAGAAGCTCTTTGTAAAAGCTTTCGTTAAGCGAGTTGCTGTCGTCGGGCGGCGCAATTTTTAATAGATGCTGTGGGGAAAGTATTTTCAGCAAGGCGCTTAATTCCCTGTCATCTTCTTTTTTGTCGTTTCGTAAAACGGTATTATATTCACGGATGTCAAAATAAATGCAAGGTATTTCAACATCTGTTTTGTCTATAATTTTAGCGATTTCCTCATAAAAAAAAGGGTTATCCTTTTTGTCATTGATTTTTATGTCGTAAAGTTTTTTGATTTGACCATTGCGGTAAATGTGTTTGTCAAAATGGTTTGCATCAATTATGTACCATTCGTTAACATTGGTTGCTACAAGGCGCTTCAGTTGGTTATTTCCAACTTTATTCCGCTCATCGAGGTAATAAAGTATCAATTCATGCAACGCTTTTTTATTTGGCTGGTCAGCCGAAACCATTTCATTAATATTTGTTGGACGTTTGGCTTCAATGATAACTCCAACATCGCTATTTGTAGTTGCGCCTAAATGAATAACTAAATCTTTATTGTCTTTGGTATTTATTGCATTTGTGTCCTTGTAATAGGTATCGCGAAGAAAGTCGCGAAGGTCGTTCTTCAGGTGTTCCTCGCTTTCGTCGGTTGTTCGTTTTTCAATAACGGATATCTTGTCGAGCAAAGTAATGAGGTTCGCCTTAAACATATCCATTTCATTTCTTAAAGGTTTTTGCTTCAAGAATGCTTTAAGCTCTTTTTTAGGCGAGTGTGGGAGTAATTTCATTAAAATGTTTTTGAGTTTTTATATCCCGGCGACAATTTTAATATGACGCGGAAGTATATAAAAGGTGAACGGCGAGTGTCCAAGAGATTCTCCATCGGTTTCGAGATAGACTTTGCCAACAGATCTGATGCGAATGTTTTCGCCCTGGCAGGTTGTAACAATAGGCAGGTTAACGAGTGAGCCGTCAAAGAGTTTCCGCGCGTGACGGATCACCATCCATTTAGATGTTTTTTTTATCAGCGTCAGATCAAGTAATCCATCGTCGGGAATGGCGAATGGAACCTGCATCATACCGCCGCCGTTGTATTTGCATATTCCTACATTCATCGAAAATATCTCCCCCTTGTAAAAGATTTTTCCGTCAACTTCGATTACCGCCTCCATGAATTTATACTGAAAAAGGCTGGCAAAAACAAAATACATATAAGTCAGCGGTCCTCCCTTTCCACGCTCCTTCATCAGGTTGGTTTTTTTCGCTACCAGAGCATCGTAACCCATCCCGGCAACATTCATAAAAAACCTTTCCATTGCAACTTCTTTATGGTAGTAAGTAACCCTGCCTACATCCTGAACAAACGTTTTTTCCAGCTTGAGAACTCTTATAGACTCCCGGTAGTCAAATGGTATATCGAACATTCTGCACCAGTCGTTTCCAGTGCCTACGGGAATCATTGCCATTAAAAGTTCGGAAGCCGGAATTGACTTTTGATTCATCAAACCATTTAAAACTTCGTTCAGTGTGCCGTCGCCACCCACCACACAAAATTTCCGGTAACCGGAGTTCACCGCTTCCCCTGCCAAATGAATGGCATGTTCCTTTTTCTCAGTGAGACGGAAATCAAAGTCAACATTTTCTTCCCTGAGGATCTTTAATATTTTTGGCCAGTCGCGGGTGCCTTTTTTAACTCCTGCATTAGGATTTACTATCATCAGCCACTTATTTGTCATAAAAAATATTTTTAGGTCAGATTAGTAAATTATGGTTCACTTGTTATTTGTCGTGAAAATCGCGAAAACAAAAACAGCGAATAAAACAGCGCGAAAAACGTCACTCCGGTTTGCGATTCAATTGTATCTTCGGTTAGCATTGATAGAATTGTGATGCTCAAAATGATGATGACAAAATAATCATTTTTCCGCTTCATCATTACCGGTGGATAGAAAATTGCAATAAGAAACCAAATTAAACCAAATACGCCGAAACCGATCCAGATGGATAGAAACTGGTTATGTGAACGCCATCGCTGATTAAGCGCCAGCTTTGAATCCATCTTTTTATATTGGTATGCAAACGCTGTATTCATATCGCCGGAGCCGACTCCGGTTAACCAGTAATCGCTGATGATTCCAAGCGACGCTTTCCAGAATTCAATTCGTTGCATCACAGTTGAACCTGTCGGGTTGCCGGTTTTCCTGTAAATGTCGTACCCCGATAAAAACTCGTAAATCCTGCCGCGAAGGCTGAATTCATCAAGAAATATATAATTTGCAACTCCCTTCTCTATGGCGGCAATTTCACTGTCGGTCAGTTTTTCAACAGCATCTGCATCTTTTCGCCAGCCTTTGGACGTCAGAAACCTCACAACTGTATGCGCTACGGTTTGATTTTTCAAGCCAAGGCTGTCGAAAGGAAACCGGCTGCGGTTGTTCCAGGAAAGGCGCATTTCGTCCCACTGGATATAGATCCAAAGGTAATTCCCGTTTTCGGTTTGTGTTGAATGGATGTTGTGGATGTAAGGATTTCCTCTGGATGTAACCGCTTCCAGCCTCGTCAGGTCAATCGGGTTTACACGATAATAATCCTTTACAACAGATCGGAGTGAAAACACGATTGCTGCGGCAATAAGAATAATGCCGCACAACAATCCCGCCCGGAGACGAAAATTACTAAGGGTGAAAATCATTGTCAGAAACAGAACCAGCAAGGTAATCAGCATTATTGAAAGCCCGGTAAATGATTGTGATATGACAAGGTAAACGATAAACCACACAAGTAGCAAAAGAAAACTCGCATGTAGCCAGACTGGGAAATTTTTCCTCTTTGAAACGAAATAGGTCAGGATAAAAATAGAGAGTGAAAGCAGTAAACTGAAAATAATGTGCGAGATATTTCTTGAAACCTGCCGGATATCAATATAATCATGGGTAGCGATCAGCCACGTGTTGAAAAGCGAGCGCACAAGCACTGCGGCAATAATCAGAGCAAGATACCGGTAAAATCCCTTTTCATTAAAGGATTTTGATGTTGAAATTATGAGCGGAAGCAGGAACAGCGGGAATTTTGTCCTGAGATCCTTTAGCGCGTAATCAAAATCGGTAGTAAAAAGTAAACCGGCAATATGGAGAAGGAAAATAGAACTAAAAATCAATGCGGGTTTTTGGCGATAAAATTCTTTGAACCCCTTTAAAATCCCTACAAAGAGCAAATACAACGAATATGGAATCAGTTGCGCGGCGCGTTTCCGAAATGACAACGCGGTTAGTCTGGCTTTAAGCGAACCTGCGTCAAATCGTTCCACGATCCATCCTCCGGCAAGCATCATTTCGCCAATACTCAGCAGAAGTTTTGAGAAAGGAAGCGACGCAATTATCACCCCCAGCGAAAAAATATACCAATACCGTTCAAATTGTTTCCAGGTGATGAGTATCTGCATATCAGGCAAAAAGTTTGGCGCGACCTTTCCGCACCTTGGTTCTGAAAATGAAAAAGCTGTCGGTTCCTTTGATATCAATACGTTTTATTTCAAACGGCTGTCGAATCGTCCATGGATTTATTCTGTTGCCGATACGCAGGGCAAAATCAAGTTTGAAGTTTTTAAAAACGCTAATCATCTCTGCTTTTCTGACCGCATCTTTTTTAGGATATCCACCATAAGGATATGCCAGCGTTTTTACAAACGGAATGCCATGAAAACGCAGGGTTTTACTACAGCTTTCAAGGTCGTCGCGGATTTCTGCCGGGGTCATGTCGCCAAAACTGCGGTGTAGAAACGAATGTAAACCAACCTCGATTTCATCATTAAGGGCAAGCCTCTTCAATTCCTGATCATTCATAATCGCCTCGCCGCCATTATCCCAGATGTTGGTCTTGCCGATATAAGCTACCGGTACAAACACGGTAGCCGAAAACTGATATTTCTTCAGCAATGGCAGGGCAAGTTCCAAAAAATTACGGTAGGCGTCGTCAAAAGTCAGGATGATAGATTTTCGCGGTAACGGCATACCATCATTGACCAATGATTTTAGTTTTTTGAATCCAATGGACTGGTAGCCTTGTTGTTTCAGATATTGCAGTTGTTGTTCAAACTGCCGGGTGGTAACGGTAAGTCCGTCGGCGCCTGATTCACTGATTTTATGGTACATCAGTACCGGTAATCCTCTTCGCGAAGGAATGAGCAGACTGAACTGAATAGTCAGAAAAGCAAGGATTAGCATCAGTAGAATGGGTGCGACTATCAGAATTTCTGTCATTGGTTTTGGTTTAATTCAACGGTTTTAGCAACTTTCAGGGTGGCATAAACGGCAGCCATGAACGACCACATAAAGCCGGGATAACCATCAAGAAATCCTCTTTTCAGCAAGTAAAACGAAAAAAAACTAAACGGGAATTTAAGCGCCACCCATAATCTGGAAAATGATTTTCCCTTGCTCATGTATCCCTCCGCTGCCTGCGAAGTGTATATATTGATCTTTTCCAGATGGTGACTGATGTCGCGGTAAGAATAATGGATAATTTTTCCTTTCAGCTTACCGATATCTCCAACAACTTCAATGCCTTCATGAACGGGAGCGTTGGTAAATCCGCCTTTTCGCCGATCGAACAGTCTGATGTGAAACTCATTTCCCACGCCGCTGTGTTTCATTATACGTCCCATGAAGTGGAGGGAGAAGGGGATGCGAAAAGCGGAAAGCTGGTAAGTTGGTAAGTTGGTAAGTTGGTAAGTTGGTAAGATGAAGATTGATTTTAGTTCGTTTATTAATTCTTCTGAGATAACTTCGTCGGCGTCGAGGGATAAGATCCAGTCGTTTGCGGCTTGGTTGACTGCAAACTGTTTTTGGGCGCCATAACCGTCGAATTCCCTCTGAAATACCCGGCATCCGAAAGAACGGCAAATATCGGCGGTTTGATCGGTTGACATGGAATCAACCACAACAATTTCACTGGCAACCGGTTTCACTGATCTGAGGCAGCGAAGAATGTTTTTCTCCTCATTTCTAACTATGATGGCGACCGAAAGGTTGACCATTTTACTTTTTAAGGTTGATTGAAAAGTGATCCCAATCCAAGCCAATAGTAAAGGATTCGCGAAAAAGTTCCAGTTCCTGCGACGAAAAGGAGATGGTTCGCACCTCCTGGCTTTCTCCTGCAATAAAGAGAACGTTTCCTTCTGCATTAATTGCCATCGAATCGCCCGAATGCCAGATATCCTGACCATCTTTTCCGATTCTGTTAACCCCTACCACACAAGCCTGATTTTCAATAGCCCTTGCCATGAGTAGGGTTTTCCATATTTGTGAGCGACTTGCAGGCCAGTTGGCAAGGTTTACCAGAAGGTCGTAGCCATAAACGCCATCGTTACAAGTATTCTTGCACCATACCGGAAAACGCAGGTCGTAACATATCAGCGGTAAAATTTTCCATCCTTTTACATTGAAAACCCGATGAGAATTTCCCCTCGTCAGAATTTTAAATTCCTCGCTTAACCGGAACAGGTGTCGTTTGTTATAGGTTTCAAAATGTCCGTCGGGATACATACATACCAAACGGTTATAATAGTTAGATTCTTCGCTAATCATAAGCGTTGCCATTATGGCGGCGTCTTTTTCGCCCGCCATCCTGCGCAGAAACTGCATGGAAATCCCGTGAATATCCTCAGAACACAAATCTGGATTCATAGAAAATCCGGTATTGAAGACTTCCGGTAAAAGTATCAGATCAGTTGGATCAGGAATTCGGTTAATCAGACAGCCAAAATGTTCAAGATTCTTCTGAGGCTCTTCCCAGAATATATTTGATTGAATAAGGGTTACGCGGAGATCCTGCATGGTTTTCGTATTAAAATCAAGGTAAAGATAAAAATATCTGCAATGTCACGCCGGAAAATTTTAATTTTGCAAGAAGAACTTAAATGAAATAAAACATGCAAACAATTGACAATTATAATTTTACCGGTAAAAAAATCTTAATTCGCGTTGATTTTAACGTACCGATGAATGCGCAATTTCAGATCACCGATACCACCCGGATAGATGCAACCATTCCAACTATTACCAAAATACTCAATGGGGGCGGATCGGTAATCCTGATGTCACACCTGGGCCGCCCTAAAGGTGGATATGAAGAGAAATTCTCGCTGAAACATCTGGTTCCATACCTGTCAAAAAAACTGAACCTTAACGTCAAATTTGCCGAAGATTGCATTGGACAATCGGCAATTGACCTTGCAGGTTCGCTCCAGCCCGGCGATGTACTTCTGCTCGAAAACCTCCGCTTTTACAAGGAGGAGGAGAAAGGCGATCGCGATTTTGCAAAGAAACTGGCGGCGCTTGGCGATATATATGTGAACGACGCTTTTGGAACCGCTCATCGCGCTCACGCCTCCACGGCTATCATTGCCGACTTTTTCCCAACGGCAAAAATGTTCGGGTATGTGATGTCAAATGAAATCATTGCCATTGATAAGTGTTTGAAAGACGGCAAACGTCCTTTCACAGCTATCCTTGGCGGAGCGAAGGTTTCGACAAAGATTGAGATCATCAACCACCTGATGGACAAGGTTGACAATCTGATTATCGGCGGCGGAATGATGTTTACCTTTATCAAGGCTTTGGGCGGCGATATCGGCTCCTCGATGGTTGAAGAAGATTATGTAGATCTTGCTAAAAATATCGTGGAGGGCGCCAAATCAATAGGCGTTAATCTTTACATTCCTCCCGATGCCGTTCTTGCCGACGCTTTTTCTAACGACGCCAACAAAAAGACCAGCAGCGCTTACGATATTCAGGTTCCCTGGATGGGTCTCGACATTGGTCCGGCAGCCTGTCAGAAATTTGCTCATGTAATTGAGCAGTCGGGTACGATTCTTTGGAATGGTCCTATGGGTGTTTTTGAAATGAACAACTACGAAGAAGGAACAAAATTCGTTGCCCTGGAGCTCGCAAAAGCCACTGAAAACGGAGCTTTTACTCTTGTTGGCGGAGGCGATTCGGTAGCCGCCATAAATAAATACAACCTCGCCGACAAGGTAAGCTATGTTTCCACCGGCGGTGGCGCCATGCTCGAATACATCGAAGGCAAAGAACTCCCCGGCATCAAAGCCATCAGGGGGTAATGCGCATCATTCTCAGCCGGACCGACAGCATTGGGGATGTGGTTCTCACACTCCCCATGGCAAGTGCGCTGAAAGAGACTTTTCCTGATTGTACAATTGTTTTTCTTGGACGTGAATATACCCGACCGGTCGTGGAGTTATGTCGGTTTGTAGATGAGTTTGTGGTTTGGGATGAGGGAGTTCAAAGTTCAAAGTTCAAGGTTCAAAGTTCAAGGTTCAAAGTTCAAGGTTCAAAGTTCAAGGTTCAAGGTTCAAAGTTCCATATTCTGCAATTGATTTGTTGAGAGATTTGAAGGCTGATGCGATCATCCATGTTTTCCCCGTGAAGGAGATTTGCCGGGCAGCCAAACGTGCCGGTATTCCAATACGGATTGCGACATCCCGTCGGTTTTTTACCTGGTTTACGTGCAACCGTTTGCTTCATATTCCCCGAAAAAATTCCAATCTTCATGAATCCCAATTAAACCTGAAACTGTTGAAAGGACTGGGAATTAAAAAGGATTTTATGCTTGAAGAAATTTCCGGCATGTATGGCTTAAAAACCGCACAACTTACCAACTTACCAACTTACCAACTTACCAACTTACCAACTTACAAGCGAACCATTCTCCTTCACCCCAAATCCAAAGGAAGCGCTCGCGAATGGGGATTAGAGAATTTTTCGCAGTTGATTGAACTGCTTCCTTCAGATAAATACAATATTCTCATCACCGGCACGAAGGAGGAAGGGATATTGATGAAGGAATTCCTGGAAAAACACAAACGCAGAGTAACGGACTTAACCGGAAAATTAACCCTTTATGAATTAGTCGAACTGATTGGTTCAAGTGACGCTTTAGTAGCCGCCAGCACTGGTCCATTACACATAGCCGCAGCTCTGGGTATCCGCGCTATCGGGTTATACGCGCCTATGCGACCAATCTTTCCGCAGCGCTGGGCGCCTGTAGGAACAAATGCTACTTTTCTTGTCATTGATAAATCCTGTAATGATTGCCGCAAAAATATGGATTGTCATTGCATCCGCAGCATTACCCCGGAAGCCGTCGCTGAAAAACTAACTAAATATTTCTCGCTTGTTAAACCATGACTTTCTCTCGTTTCCATATTTGGATTTGGATTCTGGAATTTGGATCTTGGAATTATTAAGCTGCGAGATTTTTTCCCGTTTTGATCATAATTGCGGTATGGCAAGGCTGAGATTATATATTTTGCCCGAAAATTAAATTCGGATATGAGTTGAAGAGCATCCCGACAAAGATGCAGAGGAGGCGGAAGCGGCGGCAGAAATCATCACAATAATTTTAGGAATACCTTGTAGTTGTTGAAACCTGAGATTTTTGACAGGCGTCGTTTACCAGAAACAGCGTTACAAATAGGATGTAAAATTTATTCATAGAGGTAAATTGTTAATGATAATTATTTACACTGGTTTATATTCTTCCCCATCTGCAACGTCCTATTTACTGTTGAGCGCTCAAAACGACTCGCTCACATTGCCAATTTTCAAGCAGGCAATTATATTTCTAAAAACCAAGATTAGGCTATTCCTTCATTTCACGATGCGCCCCATTTTGAACAACCCATTGTTGTTAATCTGTAACTATATTTCTTACGGAATAGTAACCCCGATTTTTTGAAGCAATTTTTTCTGTTCTGCA
>JBAXRP010000109.1:0-13613 GCA_037131145.1 Bacteroidota bacterium | reverse complement strand
TCACACTTGGACCAAATCCCGCTCCGGTGGTTAATGACACCACAAATCCGGTTGGCGCGCTTACAACAACATTTCCTGATCCGGTAAGGTAATATCCGGTCATGGTATAGGTTTTTTCAGGGGTATAAGTGCCGTTAAGCGTATAACCGCAGGCAAGCGTGGTGGGGGAAACCAAGAATGTGGGAATCGGTGCAAAAGTGGAGAGCCACCCAAAATAATCATCGCCGGTAGGCACGATTAGCGCAGGCGCTACAATTCCGCTTGTGCGATTGCCCGTAGCGGCAATAAACGCTGTTCCGCCCGATTTAACGCTGCGTATCGTCCAAGGACCTGTTGTAGCGGTTGCCTGAGCAATATAAAGGCTGTCGCCCGGCGTAACCAGGTTATCAACTCCGTTCCATGCAAGCCTTACCGTGGGGGCTGTTCCATACAAGCCGCCAGAAGTCTGAAGCCGCCATGTGCGTGAACCAAGCATATAATTTCCTGCCGAACCGCCTGTGGGGGCTGCTCCAATACTGCCGGTAAGGTTTGTAATTGTGGAACCCTGGGTAGCCATGGTTGTACCTGTGCCCATCGAAACCAGGTGGTTCACTGCACCCGTTGCATCATAAGAGTTAAAGGGAAATGCGCGGGTTTGAGCCGATAAACTTCCGAACATCTTATAGGCAATTGAGCCATTTGAAACGTAATACGTGGCGCTGCCGGTTGTTCCTACGTAAGTAGGGTATGAGAAGGTAAGTGTGTTCCCGCCCATGTTGAGGTCGCCACCGAGTAAAGAGAGGGGCACAGAATTATACAGGTCTATATTACCTGTAAAATTAGCTCCAAAATTAAGCAGGTTGGAGTTCATCGTTAAAACATTGATACGTCTGTTGGCTGGTACGATACCTGTTTCCGAATGAATGCCATTTGAAGGAGCCGGGGTAAACCAACCCAGAGTCAGATTATACAGTCCGATGCGGCAGGTTGGCGCTGTGGCGGCAGTAATTACTGTGCCATTTGTTACCAACGCGGGCGTTGGGGCTGCAGAATATCCGAAACCGCCATTTGTAACCGTGAAACCGGTAATAGTGCCATTGGTTATAGTTGCAGTGGCTGTGGGTAAACATCCCGTTGGGAAAGCTGCTGTTGCCAGTGTTGTGTAACCGCCTCCAGTAAGTGTAAGCGTGGGCAACGACGTCCATAAGGTGCCGCCTCCGCTGCAATTTACTGAAACCACTTTACCCTGAGCTACAACCACCGCAAATGTGGGAGCAGCGCCGCCGGTTAATTGTGTTCCACCCGAAACTGTAACTGTTGGAACAGTTGAATATCCTGCTCCGCCCGTTAATACCAGGTTTAAATATCCGGTAGGAAGAGGGAAACCAACTGATGGCGCCGCCGAATAGTTAACGCCTCCATTGGCTGTTGTAATACCGCCAACAGCCTGGTTACTCACAATAGTGTTGCCTCCGGAAATAGTGGCTATAGCGCTTTTTTGTGTAAGTGAATTGGCAGGACCGGCAATTTGCTGTATAAAGACTACAGAGGCTGCGGCAGCCGTAGTTACCGTGCCGCCATTCAAACTGAATACCAGTGAAGGAGCCGCAGAAATATAACCATTACCTGAATTGACCATAGAAAGACTTCGCACTGTTTTTGTAACGCCGTCGAAGTTTACCGTAACCTTTGCAGGCGTACCAATATAAAGGAAGCTACCTGTCACGCCTGATGTATGCGTTGGCGGTGTGGTTCCAGGAGCGGTAGTAAGAACGGCGACATATAAATTTCCGCCATAGAAATACTGGGTACCTACAGTTAAAGCAGTTGTTTGAAAAGGATTTCCCAGAGTTCCCAGAACGCCAATATATAACAGAGTAGCGGTGCCGTCGGTAAATGTAGTTGAGGCGGTAGAAGTTGGAGCGGTAGCGCCTGTGGTGCCAGCGGTAGTACACAAATAAACATTGTTACCTGAGAAATACTTTGAAGCAAGCGTTATTGCAGTTGAAGCTGCCCACGGAGTAACGGCTGTGCCAAAAACAACAGGCGCATTGGTGTAAGCAACTCCCATGCCCGTTACGGCTATATTGGCAACCTGCCTGTTCAAAGCCTGTCCAAAAACCTGGGCGGTATTGTCCATAGTCAATTTGCCATTTGTATTCAAAGAACCGGCAGTATGCGCAAAGCTGCTTGTAATAATGATATTTTGCGTGGTAGAAATAGATGCGCTCCCGGTGGTTTGGAAAAACAAAGCGCGTATGATACCGTTTGTTCCGTCACCCTGAAAAATTCCGGTTCCGCCAAGCGTCTGGTTCATGCTGCCACCTAAAACCTGGCTGCCGTTAAAATTTATTAGAGTTGTTGCAACCGCAAGGTTGGCATAACCATTATTGGTAAAATTACCGCCAATATTGATCGTCTGTCCGGTTTGCCCAGATGTATATGCGTGCAAAACCCCTCCGGCGTTAATTGTCAGATTTCCAACTACAGACATCGCATAAGTGGTTGCCCCCCAATGTAACATACCGTTTATAGTCAAATGATTAACAGATGCAATCTGATCTACCGTAACAATAGAACCTGCCGGGATTACAATATCAACAAATCCGTTAACAGGAACAACGCCTCCTGTCCATGTTGCAGGACTACTCCATAAGCCTCCATAAGCAGATGCTGTATAAACGGTAGGAAGAACTGTAGTGGAGGTTCCGGTTAGAGGATTAGTACCTAAATACTTTGGTCCGCCAACACATGCGCTATTAGCTGAAAAAACGAAAAAATAGTATTGAGTCAATGGAGCAAGGGTAGCTGTAGTAAAGCTGGTCGACAATCCGAAATAGTCCACAACTCCAGTGCCAAATGCGGCTCCAACTGCATAAGTTGTTCCATCAGCCGGGGTAGCAGAAAGTGTGCTGCTTAAACTATGTACAACAAGATAACTATCAGAGCCGGCTGCTGCCGTGAATGTTCCCGATATCGAATAAACGCCTGGCGTAAAAACGAGCGCTGTAGGCTGAGCTACCGGTGAAATACAAGGATCGGTAGTCAGTTGAAGCTGCACCTGGGCAATATTAGCATTCGGCGCGTAATTGGCTACAGGTGGATTTGCAGGATCAGGATTCGTTGCATCATTATAATACAGTATTCCACGAGTTGCACTGGCTGTAAAGGAACGCCATGTGGCTGCCGCAGCAGCATAACCTGGTGTATTTTCATCAACTGCAACCACAAGGTTACCGCCAGTATAATTAAAAGGCGCAGACAATGTAAGTTCAAGCCACGTACCTATTACAGGAGTGGGAATATTGCCGGAAAATACTTGCGAGAGGGAAGCCACAGGAACCCAGTCGGTTGTACTGGTAAAGGAAGTCTTTGTTGTATTTCCAAGATAAACTGTCCAGTTTTGCCAGTTGAGAAAATCTCCGGAATTAAAGTAAAACCGAACCTTGGTAATTACGCCTGCCGCCCCGCCGCCTGCAGTAATTTCACTGCCAAGATAAATTTGCTGGCTGTAGTTATACCCATAGTAAGAATAAATTGGAAAGTAACTGGTAGTAGTCGTACCGGATCCAATTTGTACCGTGCCAGTAAAACCAAATGAGCTGCCAGCCCACAAGGTCAACGCAAAGATCATTAGTAAAAACTTTTTCATAGTTGTTTTGATTTTTGTGTGTTTAGTTAAAAAATAAGAAAATTCTCGGGAAAATATATATAGGGTGTGGTCTTGCGAACAAGAAGGCGGACTGAAAAATGAGGTAAGTCTGTTCATAATACCTTGTTATGTCAGCGCTGAAAAAAAACCGGAGGCAGAAATATACATCCGGATATGAGCCGTCAAATATACTAAAATTAGTTTGCGAAAATTATTGATTTTAAAAATAGCGGAAATCTTTATTGAACATTTTGTCATTGTCAACGCAACAGACTCTGGCATATATAATGTATGTTTACGAGATTGCAAACCTCTGTTATCTGCGGTTCTTCTTTGGTTAGCGTCAGAAAAAATATTCGTATAGGATTTGATACTTTAGTTTGAGCCCACTCCGAAAAGGAGATATCTAATCCTGAAAGGATTAAATTTCAATAACCACGTTTTGCCACAAACATTTCGACCCGAAACCGACTTTTAAACACCGACAGGTCTTGCAAACGCTGTCAGGTTTAGCTTAGCATTCAGACCTGTCAGGGACTGGAGCATGGCGCCATTATTAATGCAGCGTATGTAAACAACCGGATATTCGTAAAAAATCATTTGAAGACAGGACAATCACAATTCTTTGGATGGTACGACTGGCGTGAAGAGTACCGGGAATGACTGCATGACGCAATAAGGAAGCAAAAAATGATGGTAATACTAAAAAATAGCGAACGAAAAGACGACGATTTCATGTATTCGGTTTTCAGAGACTAAAAGTACTGTATTTTATTTGATTCTACCGTATAAACATCAGGATTTCCTGATGAAACCCCTTTCAGGTTAATGCTATCTCAACCTGAAAATCTCCTTCAACTCAGTGTTTGATAATTCGCCGATCCACTTTTCGCCGGAAGCGACAGTGAGGTTGGCAAGCTCTTTTTTATTTTGCAGAATTTCGTCAATCTTCTCTTCAAAAGCGCCGGTGGTAAGCAGTCGGTTTACCATTACATTTTTGTCCTGCCCAATGCGATAGGCGCGGTCGGTTGCCTGAGCTTCCACGGCTGGGTTCCACCAGAAGTCGTGGTGTATCACATGACTTGCGGCAGTAAGGTTAAGCCCTGTTCCTCCGGCTTTCAGTGAGAGGATAAAAATCCAGCGGTTACGTTTGGTCTGGAACTCTTCGACAAATTCGTCGCGATGTTTCCGGGTCGTTCCGCCGTGTAAAAAAAGCGGAGTAAAACCAAACCGGTTTTCGACCATGGAAACCAGTATGTCGCCCATCTCGCGATACTGGGTAAAAATGAGTGTTTTTTCGCCCGATTCGTGAATGTTTTCAAGTAGTTCCAGAAGCATTTGCGATTTTCCCGAAACGGAAGGATCGGCTTTTCCCTTCTTCAGGTAATTGTCGGGATGATTGCAGATTTGCTTTAGCGCGGTAATCATTTTCAAAACCATACCTTTCCGCTGGATTCCTTCAGCGCCTTCAATGGAATTTAACGCCTGATTCACTACATTCTGATACAAACCTGCCTGTTCGCCGGCGAGGCTGCAATAGCAGTTATTTTCAACCTTTTCAGGAAGGTCGCTGATGATCGTTTTATCAGTTTTCAACCTCCTGAGAATAAAGGGAGCGGTGATTTTACGGAAGAGGTTAACCTTATCTTTATCGTGGTAAACCTGGATTGGCGTGGCGATTTCATCGGCAAATGTTTTGGCAGGTCCGAGATATCCGGGATAGACGAAATCCATGATGCTCCAGTATTCCGACAGCCGGTTTTCAACAGGCGTGCCGCTCATTGCAATTCTTACCGCCGATTTAATGCTTTTCACTGCATTCGTTTGGTCGGTTGCGGTGTTCTTGATGTTTTGCGCCTCGTCTATCACCACGGCGTACCACTGTTTGGATTTTAACGAGTCCAAATCGCTTCGCACCATGCCATAAGTGGTGAGCAGGATATCGGTTCCGGAAAGATCAAGTTTTCTGCCGGCGCCATGATAAACTGTTGCCTGTAATGATGGAGCAAATTTTTCCAGTTCTTTCAGCCAGTTGGTGAGCAGGGTAGTCGGGACAATCACCAGAGCCTTCTCGTTTTGCAGCAAACCATCCTGCTTGAATTTCAGTAGAAGAGCAATTACCTGGAGTGTTTTTCCAAGTCCCATATCGTCGGCAATAAGACTTCCGAAACCGATTTTCGATTGCTGCGCCATCCAGCGGTATCCCGACATCTGATAGGGGCGCAGCGTGGCAAGAATTCCTTGGGGAAGGGGAATCCCTTCCGGAGTAGTTAGCTTGTTAATCAGTTTTCGCACTTCGGGGTCAAGTCCGATGGACGCCCCGCCGTACTCTTCGGCAAGCGCCACTTTGAGCAATTGTTGCGACGTGAGTTTTGTTGGGAAGTCGGACTGGTTAAAAATTTTATCAATGTCGCCATCGTTCAACAGAACATACTGGTCTTTTATTTTTACAATGCCAGAAAGTCCTTTCACAAGTTTTTGGAACTCCTCAAGGGTCATCACGCGATCGCCCAAAGCAACCTGATAATCGAACCCGAGGATCTGATCAAAGCCAAGGAAAGAGGCGGTTTTTCCGGTAGCTTTGGCTGTTAACCTCAGCGATGGCTTAGGAACCAGCAGTTTCTCCAGCGCTTTGGGCATCAGAATGCCAATGCCAACCATACGCAACGTGGGCAGTATTCGTTGAAAAACATCCGCAAACTGCACTGCGGGGAATTTCATCGGACTTTTCCCCGACGACTTAAGGTAAGCGGCGAGTTCGGGGAGAAACCCGGTAAGCGCCGATAAATCGCGAAGTATATCGAGATAGGTTTCCTGATATTTTTTATCCTCAATCAGCGTTTTGAAGGACACGGGCGCGCTAATGGCAACCTGAGTATCGCTTGCCAGAACTTCAAGCGAGAAGGTGCGTTTTTGATTCTCAATCTGAATAACGGGCTGCCATCTCTGCGTTGTGCGATGCAAACGTTTCAGCCATAGCTGAATGGTGTTTGGTATCTGCTTTTCTGTCACCCCACTGAAACTGTATGATTGTTGGTGAAAAAACAGACCGGTTACGACGTCTGAGTTTTTGATGAAGAATTTAGAATCAAACCGGAGTTCAGCAACAAAAGAGCCAAGAAAGATGGAAGTCAGCATGCGTGAGTTTTCCGCAGGCAGGAGGGCAATAAAAGCGTTGGTTCCTTTACCGGTCTTGTTGCGTAAACGAACTGTTCCGGGAGCGGCGAATCCACTCATGGTTTGCGAAAGCGCTTCTGTTTGAGGATCATTTTCTGCGGCTATCCAGCGGATAAGGCAACGTTTTTCGCTGTTTACAATAAGCTGCGGCATAATGGCGCCCTGTAAAGCCAGGGCAATGGCAAACTGCCTGTGGAGGGCAATACCGCGAAGAGTATCGTTGCAGTTGGCGAGGATTGACAGGTCAAGAGCATCAAGCAATAATTTAAAATCATCCCAACTTATCCGTTCTTCAATATTCTTTCTTTTATTATTTTTTATTAGCGCCACTTCTTCAACCAATAGATTTTGATTTAGAAGAATCATAATATTGTCGAACGTGTCGAGCCGTTTGATTAAATCGGTGAGCGCCGGGGTCAGTTTCTGGATTTTCTTTTTTTCAACAACGCCGGAAATGGTTTTATATGCCGATTGCAGGATGGGTTTAAAATCTTTTGAATAGAATAGAGGATTGGCGGACAAAAGCAAAAAAATCTTTTCTGTTTGATTGGTAATAGCTGTAAAATCGGGAAGCGCTGAAGGGGAGAAATCAGTTGCCTCGAATTGATCAGGAAGCTCATTCGTTTGGAAGGATTCCAGTGAAGGAATTACCTCGGCAGCATGTTCGCCGATAGCTGGATTATAATCTTTGAGCGATTCGATAAGGTCGAGACCGCGGAGGTTGAAAAGTATAAAAGGATTAGCGTCAATTTCGTTTGCGATCAGGTAGATCACCGCTGCAAGATGTTTGCAGGGAATTGCCCAATCGGGGCACGAACACATCATATCAAAATCTGCCCACGATTCAAGAAATATGTGGATATTGTGTTCAAGCGCCATGCTGTTCAACTCTTGTGGAATCTCCCGGTTTAAAAGTCGGGAAAGAATCAACGGGTTATTGGCGATTTCGCCAACTAGTTTCTCCCGCTCACTAACCGTGAAAAGCGGGATTTCGATTTCAACGTTATAGGGTAAAGGATTTCTTCCCTGCACTTCCGCAATAATTGTATTGCCTTTGATAGCGATATCTTCAACGGAGCCATTGCCTGCATAAGCTCTGCCGCGAGGCAACCGGTTTTCATAATCAATATCGGTCAGCGCGTTGAGCCATTGTTCGCCCCACCACGTTTGTCCAAACTTTAACCTCGGCTGCGGCGTCTGGTTTTTTTTCTTTTTTTTCGCAGACACGCGTCCTGTATAATACCAACCATACGACATAACCTGCTGATTAAAGATGAAATAGCTGCTTTTTAATGAAATCCAACTACGAGATTACACCTTTTCAAACCAGAAATATCTGCTAAAAGTATAACCGGCGGAAAAAATTTCAAATTCCTGAAATATTTGCCGATTAACAATGATGGAAATACACTATAAACTTCTTTTGCTGTTTTGCGTTTCAAACTTTTGTTTAGCGACATTCTTAGGAATATACCGTAATTTTGTAAAAAATAATTTATGCCGGAATCTTTGGTTGCAATCAACTAAATCTTCATTCAACATTTGTTATTCAAAATTCAATTGACTCAAAACCTCCATACCCACACCAGATTCAGCGACGGTTCCGAAAATCCTGAGCGATACGTTGAAGCCGCCATACAGCAGGGTCTTAAATCACTGGGTTTTTCTGATCATTCGCCCCTGCCGTTCGAAAACACCTTCGCCCTTCACGAAAACCAGGTTCAAAACTATTGCGATACCATTTCCGCAATCCGTATTGCCCAATCCTCAATCCAGATTTTTCTCGGCATGGAAGCCGATTTCATCCCTGGGATAGGACATTCTTTCGCCTATTTCCTTGAAAATTACCCGCTCGATTACCTAATCGGGTCGGTGCATCTTGTTGGCAAAGATTCGCCGGAGGAGCTTTGGTTCATTGACGGACCGGATCCGGTAACTTACGATAACGGACTAAAATTACTCTTTGGCGGAGATATCAGGATGGGGGTGACAGCCTATTACCGGCAGATCAACGAAATGGTTACAACCGGCGATATAGATATTATTGGTCACATTGACAAGATTAAAATGCACAACCGCGGAAGGCTGTTTTCGGAAGATGAGCCCTGGTATATTTCACTTGTTGATGAAACGCTGGAGCTTGTCAGGCAAAACGGAGTTATCGTGGAGGTGAATACCCGCGGCGTCTATAAAAAACGTTCTGATACCCTTTTTCCAGGACCTGCGCTGCTGAAAAAGATGCATAACCTGAAAATTCCGGTCATTCTCAGTTCCGACGCTCATAAACCTTTTGAAGTATCTATGCTTTTCAGCGAAACTGCCGATCTTCTTTATGAAATCGGCTTCAGGGAAATAATGAATCTAACCCGCGATGGGTGGGAAAGTGTATCTTTAAAATAATAATCACACTTTTATGATCGAAGTAAAAAGATTTTCTTTTAGCGATAAAGAACTGGCAGATCAGGCATTTGCCATTCGCAGGAAGGTTTTCGTGGAAGAGCAGAGCGTTGACCCTGCCCTCGAATACGACCACGAGGAGGAATCGCATCATTATTTACTTTTTCTGGGAGAAACACCCATTGCTACCGCCCGTTGGCGCGAAACGGAAAAAGGAATCAAACTCGAAAGGTTTGCCGTTTTACCCTCATTCCGCAACCGCGGGATCGGCGAGATAATACTGAAGGAAGCGCTGAAAGATGTTTCATCATCGGGAAAGCTGGTCTATTTACATTCTCAGGTAAAGGCAATGTCATTTTACGAACGCAATGGATTTTTCAAAGTCGGGGAGCAGTTCTTCGAGGCAGGGATCGCACATTTTCTAATGAATTATTCAGCGGTTTAAAAATATTTTTAAAGCAAAATAGCAGCTTTGTCAAAGCCAAAATCCCAACCTCAGCTTACTCCCGAAAAGTATATCCGCACCAAGGCGCGAGCGCTGCCCATTGGAATTTGCTACATCAGTGGAGACTGGAAGGAATCGCGTGCTGCCGTGATTATCGTTGCGCGGGTCCATCCAAATAAAAATATCACACATGGAGTATTTTTTGTTGATTTATATTGCCTTGGAGTTAAAGATACTTTATGGTTGTTCAATCAAAATCCTCTCGAATTTAAGGCAATAATTGACAGACAAAATGCGGCAGATAGCGACACATTCCCGGTTTATAAAACAAACTATGCACTTGTCCATAATATTATTTATGGCGCTATAAGTTATGCCGAAGAAAATGGCTTTCGGGTTCATAAAAGTTTTGAACTTACCCAATTTATTCTTGAAGAGGACGATGAACGAATCCCCCTGATAGACATAGAATTCGGATACAAAGGGAAACCACTTTACATTGCGTCTCCCGAAAATCCTGACGAATTACGCCGGGTAAACGCGCACCTCGGTCAACGGTTGGGACAAGGGAATTTCTATATTGTCAACCAAGAGGAGGCTGCCGATTTCTTTAAAGGAAAGGTTGAATCGGAAAAACCACCCAATAACCAAATAGCGATTTCAGATAATGTTAATTATTATGATTCGGAGGTTAAACGACAGATCATAAAAAACTTTCTGGACTATGAAATAAAACCACTAAAAGTCAATGACGAGCCCGTTAAGCTCGCCGCTGAGATAGCCAAAAATGCTGAAATCATATTTTATAAATATATTTTGTCGCCTGACGAAATTCGGCAAGCCGCCGATACCGTTGCGAATATCTTAGATTTTAAAATTACCCATGAAACGTTATCCGATGAAATGTTGTTTGCAAATGTGCCATTAGAATATCAGCGCGAAGAAATAAGAGATCAGGCTGCTAAGATTCACAAATTGGCTTTCGAAAATAACATTAAACAAGCGAATAAAGAAGTGACCGCAGCGATGCAAAAATATCCGGGAGTCCCCATTTTTCAATATTATCACCTTCGGCTCCTTCAATATAATGGCTCTAAAAAGTCCTTTCATAATCATGTACTGACTTATCTGCAAAAAAATCCTTCTTACTTTCCTTTTGGGATAATGACGGCAATTGATTTCATGACCTATAATCCCGAAAAAATTCACCGGAAAGTTTCAGAGACCATTAATCTAAAGAATTATTTTCCCGAAAGAACTGAATTTTGCCGCGAAGAAGTTTCGCTGCACATCGAAATATTGACCATGAATTATTTATTCAATCGCAAGTTTGCCCTTCTTGATAAAATGTAACCCTATATGAATGACAATCATCCTGGCTTTTTTCCAAATGAAAAAATACAACTGATGCTTACGATGAAAATTCCATTTATTACTGAGTGGGGCAAGGATTGGTTGAAGGAGAATGGTTGATTATAACACAAAAGCTGTTTGTTTTAAAAGTAATGTTGTAAACATAAATGAATAAATTTGCCGCTCAAATTTCACACCGGCAATTAAAACCCCGTTTCTCAAATGAACACTACACACGACATTTTACTTATAACCGGCGGCACAGGATCGTTCGGCAATGTTACCCTCGAGCGTTTTCTGAATACTGATTTTTTCAAAGAGATCCGGATTTTCAGCCGCGATGAAAAAAAGCAGGATGATATGCGCCAGCATTATCAAAATGACAAGATCAAATATTATATCGGCGATGTTCGCGATAAACGTAGTCTCGACAATGCCATGCGAGGCGTGGATTATGTTTTTCACGCAGCCGCTTTGAAACAGGTTCCTTCCTGTGAATTCTTTCCGATGGAAGCGGTAAGAACCAACGTTATGGGTTGCGAAAACGTACTTGACAGCGCTCTCGAAAACGGTGTAAAGAATGTTGTTGTTTTAAGTACCGATAAAGCCGTTTATCCTATCAACGCAATGGGAATATCGAAGGCGATGAGTGAAAAAGTGATGGTTTCAAAGTCGAGAAACCTGAATGGCAGTGGAACGGTATTTTGCGGTACAAGGTATGGGAATGTAATGGCTTCAAGAGGATCTGTTATTCCGCTACTTGTTGATCAGATAAAAAACGGTCAACCGTTAACCCTTACCGATCCCAACATGACCCGGTTCATGATGACCTTAGAAAGCGCCGTTGACCTGGTGCTGTTCGCTTTTGAACATGGCATGAATGGCGATATATTTGTACAGAAGGCGCCGGCTTCAACTATCGAGATACTTGCCACAGCGCTTCTCAAACTCTACAAAGCATCAAATCCTATCCGGGTTATTGGCACCCGGCACGGTGAAAAACTTTACGAAACACTGGTCAATCGTGAGGAAATGGTCAAAGCCGAAGATATGGGCGACTATTTTCGCATCCCTGCCGACAACCGCGATTTGAATTATGGAAAATATTTTACCGAAGGAGAGGAAAAAGTAGCCGAGGCAGAAGATTATACATCACACAACACCAGGCGACTGAATGTTGAGGAAACCATGACGTTGCTTCTGAACCTCGCGCAGATCCGGAAAGATTTAAAACAGTGAATCGCTTTTTAACAAGTTCCAGGTTCAAAGTTCAAGGGGAAACGAGAAAGATTCATGGTTTTACAAGCATTGAAAGCAAGAACTTGGAACTTGGAACTTGCGATCAGAATGTCATAATTTAACCTGTTAGTAGTAAATGTCCAATCTGTGTACTCGGTTTGCAAATCATTAACAACTATGATAAACATTGGAATTACCGGACAAGCCGGTTTTATTGGTACGCACCTTTACAATACTCTGAGGCTCAATCCTGACCAATACACCTGTATTCCATTTGAAGACGCTTTATTTGAAGACCCCGGTAAACTTGCAGAATGGGTTTCAAAATGCGATGTAATCATCCACCTCGCCGCCATGAATCGCCACGGCAATCCGCAGGTAATTTATGATACCAATATCAGGCTGGTCGAAGATTTGATCGCCGCTCTTAATCAAACCAATAGCAAAGCCCACATTCTGTTCTCATCTTCCACCCAGGAAGAGCGCGACAATCCTTATGGAAAATCAAAACGCAAGGGTCGCCTCCTTCTTGCTGACTGGGCTGAAAGGACTGGCGGCGGTTTTACCGGACTGGTAATTCCCAACGTGTTTGGTCCCTTTGGAAATCCATATTACAATTCGGTAATTGCCACTTTTTCGCATCAGATCAACCATGGTGAAACACCAAAAATTGACATTGACGCTGAAATGAAATTGATCTACGTGGCAGAACTTACAGGTGAAATTATCAGCAGAATCAGGAATCACAAGGAAAAACAAATAATCCCGGAATTTATAATCCCACATACGGCTTCGATAAACGTTACAGGTATGTTGAAATTGCTCGAGGGATATAAGGCAGAATATGTTGGGCGGGGTATTATTCCGGCTCTTAATAGCCCGTTTGAGATCAACCTGTTCAATACATTCCGGGGTTACATGGACATTATAAACCACTACCCGGTAAAATTTGTGCAGCATACCGATGACCGGGGCGCATTTGTTGAGATTCTCAAATTGAATGGCGGAGGACAATTCAGTTTCTCCACCACCAAACCCGGAATTACCCGCGGAAACCACTTCCATACACGAAAAATTGAACGCTTCGCCGTAATCAAAGGCAATGCGCTCATCCAGTTACGAAAGGTTGGAACCAATGAAGTAATGGATTTCTATCTTTCCGGCAACGAACCGGCATACGTTGATATGCCCATCTGGTACACCCACAATATCACCAATATCGGTAAAGATGAATTATTTACCCTGTTTTGGATTAATGAATTTTATAACCTGGATGATGCAGATACTTTCTTTGAAGACGTGATTCTTAATTAATGATATGACTATCCGGTTGGATACCTAATCTGAATAAGTCAGAACCAAACAGGTTTT
>JBAXRP010000108.1:0-13647 GCA_037131145.1 Bacteroidota bacterium | reverse complement strand
AACCGTAGATAATCCGGCACAAATTGTAGCGTCTCCACTGATAATAGCTGTCGGTCTTTCATTAACCGTTACAACGGCTGAGCCGGAGCCAACATTCGAACACATTGTTGCATCAGAAACATCGGCGACAGTGTAGGTCATTGAACTCAGCGGCCAAACATTTAAATTATATGATGGAGCTGTGACTCCATAAATGGTAATAAGATTAACGCCATCCGAATATGTAAAATCCCACGGTGCAACGCCCGTTAAGGCAACAGTGAGAGGAGCGCCGAAACCTTTACAAATTACAGCGGATCCGCTAATCGTTGCCGTTGGTAAAGCATTTACGGTAATAGTTACAACGTTTGTTGGCAAAGGACCGCCGCAAGTACCGGATGCATTCTGCATCTGACGGAAATAGGTGATAGCAGTCGCCGCCTCTGGCTGGTAATTGAGTGAGGTTGCGCCGGCGATATTAGTAAATGAAATGTTATCGAGCGAACTCTGCCATTGGTAAGTCGGCGATGTTCCATTCGACGGGGCTACTCCGATGAGCTGTCCTGGTATTGTTCCCGCACAAATTGTCTGATCGGCAGCAATAGAACCAACAATCAAAGTCGGATCAACGCTAACGGTAATTGTAACAATATTTGTAGGTAACGGACCGCCGCAAGTACCAGAGGCATCCTGCATCTGACGGAAATAGTTGACGCCGGTCAAAGCGGCTGGCTGATAATTGAGTGTTGTCGCGCCGACGATGTTTGTAAACGTAATATTGTCAAGCGAACTCTGCCATTGATAAGTTGGCGATGTTCCATTCGACGGAGGAACTCCATTGAGTTGGTTTGGCAATATTCCCGCACAGATGGTTTGATCGGCGCTGATTGAGCCAACAGCAAGGTTCGGATCAACCACAATAGTTGCGCTGCCCTCGCCTAAATTCGGACATTTGGCATCCATCACGCTTGTCACCGTATAAGTAACGGTTGACGTCGGGCTGACGCTGAAAGTATATGGACTTGTTGTGATACCGGTAACAGTTACCGCAGTTGTACCATCTGTGTAGGTGATATCCCATGGCAAAGCGCCAGTCAGAGCAACGCTCAAAACCGTAGATAATCCGGTACAAATTGTAGCGTCTCCGCTGATAATCGCTGTAGGCCTTGAGTTAACCGTAACAACGGCAGCGCCGGAACCAACATTCGAACACAAATTTGCATCGGAAACTTCGGTAATTGTATAGGTCAATGAACTGTCAAGGGGTAAGACGCTAATATTATATGGATTTTCAATGATTCCTGTGACGGGGTAAAACATCACGCCATCGTAAAGTGTGAAATTCCACGGCGCTGCGCCAGTGAAAGCAATGCTGAGAGGAGCGCCAAATCCTTTACAAATTGTAGCGGTTCCACTAATTGTCGCTGTCGGTAAAGGATTCACGGTAAGGGTGACAACGTTTGTTGGCAACGGACCGCCACAAACGCCAGAAGCATCCTGCATCTGACGGAAATAGTTGATGCCGGTCAAAGCGCCTGGCTGATAATTGAGCGAAGTGGCGCCGACGATGTTGCTAAATGTGATGTTGTCAAGTGAAGTCTGCCATTGATAAGTTGGCGATGTTCCATTCGACGGGGCTACTCCGATGAGCTGTCCTGGCAATGTTCCCGCACAAATTGTCTGATCGGCGCTGATTGAGCCGACGGCAAGCGCTGGAACAACCACAATAGTTGCGCTGCCTTCGCCTAAATTCGGACATTTTGTATCAGTAACACTCATCACCGTATAAGTAACGGTTGACGTCGGGCTGACGCTGAAAGTATATGGACTTGCAGTTATACCGGTTACTGTAACCGGGGTTGTACCATCGCTATAGGTAATTTCCCAGGGTTGGGCGCCTGTAAAAGCAACACTCAAAACTGTCGATAATCCACTACAAATTGTAGCGTCTCCACTGATAATAGCTGTCGGTTTTTCATTAACCGTTACAACGGCTGAGCCGGCTCCTACATTTGAACATAAAGTTGCATCGGAAACTACAGTGACTGTATAAGTCAATGAACTGTCGAGTGGTAAAACGCTAAAATTATAGGGATTTTCAAGATTACCTGTAACAGGGTAAAACATTACGCCATCGTAAACTGTGAAATTCCAAGGCGCTACGCCAGTGAAGGCAATGCTCAGAGGAGTTCCAAATCCTTTGCAAATTGTAGCAGTTCCACTTATTGTTGCAGTCGGTAAAGGATTTACCGTAATCGTAACCACGTTGGTCGCTTTCGGTCCATCGCATGTACCGGATGCATTCTGCATCTGACGGAAATAAGTTGTACCGCTCAACAAGCCTGGCTGATAATTCAGCAAAGTTGCGCCGGCGATGTTCCCGAAGGCGATATTATCAGGCGAATTCTGCCATTGATATGTCGGCTCTGTTCCGTTTGCCGGGGCAACTCCGTTTAGTTGAACTGGAATTGTTCCCCCACAAATAGTTTGATTGTCGCTGATCGAACCAACGGCAAGCAACGGATTTACAGAAACCACAACACTGTCGCTGTTGCTACAACCTGTGGCTGTAATAGTTTCAACGACGATAAATTTTGTTGTCGCCAGTGGCGATACTGTTGGATTTGCTTCTGTTGAAGTAAAGCCTGCCGGATTAGAAGTCCAACTGTAAGTATTTCCGACTACCGGCTCAGATCCTATCTGTGTGCTTTCTCCAAGACAAATAGACCGGTTGGCTCCTGCAACAGCGGCAGGTAATGGATTAACTGTTACAACAGCGCTGCCAAAATTAAAACCTGGGCAGATGGTGGCGTCTATTACACTGGTAACTGTATATGTCGTCGTCATGTAAGGGCTAACATTTAAAGTGTATGGCGAAAGTGTTATGCCACTCACTGTTATCGTGGTAGTTCCATTGGTTATATCAATAGTCCAGGGTTGAGAACCTGTAAGATTAACAGTCAACGTGGATTCCGATCCATCACAAATTGTATTATCGCCGCTTATTGTAGCTGTAGGTCTTGGAATAACCGTAATCACAGCCGAACCGGCGCCAGCATTGGAACACAAATTTGCATCGGAAACTACTGGGATCGTATAGGTCAATGAACTGTCAAGGGGTAAGACTATAGTATTATATGGATTTTCAATGATTCCTGTAACGGGGTAAAACATCACGCCATCGTAAAGCGTGAAATTCCACGGCGCTGCGCCGGTGAAAGCAATGCTGATAGGAGCGCCAAATCCTTTGCAAATTGAAGTCGTTCCGCTAATCGTTGCAGTAGGTAAAGGATTTACGGTAATTGTCGCCACGTTGGTGGGTTTCGGTCCATCACAAGTGCCAGAGGCATTCTGCATCTGCCGGAAATAGGTAGTGGCAATCACACTGCCGGGAAGATAATTGAGTGAAGTTGCGCCGGCGATGTTGCTAAATGTGATGTTATCGAGCGAACTCTGCCATTGATAAGTCGGTGAAGTTCCACTGGTAGGAGCAACGCCGTTGAGTTGCCCTGGCAATGTTCCCGTACAGAAGGACTGATCGGCGCTAATTGAACCCACAATCAGATTAGGATTTACTGTAATCGTTACAACGTTTGTTGGCAGCGGCCCCCCACAGACACTACTGGCGTTCTGTTGCAATCTGAACCATGTATTTGTTGTGAGCGCCTCTGGCTGATAATTCAGCAACGTTGCGCCGCTGATGTTGGTGAAAGCAATATTATCAACTGAACTCTGCCATTGGTAAGTATGGTTGGTTCCATTAGTGGGAGGCGTTCCTGTTAGTGGATTGGGAACCGTGCCTATGCATACCGACTGGTTTTCACTAATAGCCCCTACAAGCAAAGCAGGTAAAATGGTGAGCGTAATTACATTTGTGTATTGCGGTCCATAACATGTTCCCGGATCATTCTGTATTTGCCTGAAATAATACGTGAGGCTGTCAACTGATGTGTACTGCGGGTTGGGCTGATAATTCTGATTTGTCGCTCCGGAAAGGTTAATAAAGATAGATCCGGTCGGGGATAATTGCCATTGATAGGTTGGTGAAGTTCCTGTAGAAGGAGGAATGGCATGAAGCAGCCCCGGAAGAACGCCGGAGCAAACCGACTGATTGGGATAAATGGAACCTCCAACAAAGGCAGGCTTGATAGTAATAGTCACTACATTCGTGGGAAGCGGACCGCCTGTTGTTCCCTCGGCATTCTGCATTTGACGGTAATAGGTAGTAGTTGAAAGTACACCCGGTTGATAAGTAATTAATGTTGCGCCGACAATATCCGTAAACATGAAATTGTCGAACGAACTTTGCCACTGGAAGGTTGGATTGGTTCCATTAGCAGGACCAATACCAACAAGCGGCGCCGGCGAAATGCCTGAACATATTGCCTGGTTAGCGCTGATGGAACCTACAATCAAAGGATCCTGAGCAAAGCCGCAGAGGCTGCCAAAGCTGATTAAAAACGCAATCAGCATTCTTACATAAGTGTAGTTGTTTTTCATTGATTTGAATTTTTCATTTATATTGAAATAATTAATAGCCATTTGGAAACTCTGAATTGCTATAAAAACAAATATTCCAAAACTATTTCTTTTTGAAAAGTCCGGAGACATTTCAATAGAAATCAGTATGGATATAGTTGGTAATAACAATCAGGCAAAAATACAATAAAAATACTATTATTTATATATGCTGCGGATAAAATGAATTTTCCTGAAAAATTCGAGACGGGGAAATCTACATCGTCAAAATGTAAAACCTATCAAGAATCAGATAGACTGACCACATCAATGCGATAATCCCAAACAAAACCGACGCCAAAGGAAATATCTTTTCCAACAGCGATTCACCTTCTGAATTTCGTTCAGAACTTTTTTTACGGACGACTTTTTTCCTGTTCACTTCCGAATGGCTTTTGTGGGGCGTCCTCAACAAAAGTCGTGATATATTATTGTTGTAAAAAAGCAGGAACAGAAGTGGACTAACAGCAATAAAGTAACGCCCCTGAACCGCAATTATCGAACTGCTTCCTACCGGATTACAGTAGAGATACATTGCGGTTTCGATTAACGAGAATGTAATGAGCAAAGTTCCAAGAATAATTAGCTTCTTTACTATCCCAATATGAATTCCCGGCGACGGCGAAAGGAGAGATAGAATAAGCAGAATTGTCAGATAGAGATACGCCAACGCCTCCGGCACCTGTGTGTCTATCCATCCGAAAAGCCCTATAATACTAACCATATAGAGATTACCGGATTTAATGACGGTATTAAAAATAATTCCTATGTAAGTGATTGGGTTCCTCAAAATAAAGTTCTTCTGCTCTGCCGGATTGAAAGGACTGGCGGCAGGCTGAGTCGCTGTTTGCGCTGAATCGGCGGCTGTATTCGAATTAGTTCCCGAAGGATTACCCCCAGGATTAGTTTCCGGTTGTGACCGCGCTTGCTGATTCTGCGAGGCTTTGGGGAGAGGCGGTAATGCCATTGCCAGCGTTTTGCCGGCGTGTGACGATTTGCTATCAAACATGCCGGTGGAAACGAATCCGGCAAGCTGAATTTCGGTATGGGCGGGGAATTCGGCAAGCTTTTCCATGAACTTCTTCACAGGTACCCAAAGTTGTGAAACAACCATGCACATAATAATCAGACCGGAAAATACAGCGATGTATTTCCTGAGAGAACCAACCCTTATCACAGGAATTATTAAGAAAGTCAGGATTATCAAAAAATATGGCGGTTTTGAAGCCGCAAGCAGAAAAGAAAGTGTAAAAAGCCAGACGAGCGCCCGTTTCGTAACGGTTGCTGACTTATCAAATGCAAGTTTCAGAACAAATGCAAGCAACAGGAATGACAACCCAATGGTTCCTGCGTCATACGACAAAGAGGCAAACTGATAAAGCGACATGGGCAAAATTCCGAGTAATAAAAATACCCATTTGAAAACAGGGGTTATTCTGATGGCAAGAAAAACGAGGAACAGGGTTGCCAGAAGATTGAACAGCCTGCCCATATACAATAGCCAGAAGGGGTTAAAACCAAATATTTTTCCCATGAAAATACCAAGCGCCTGGGGAATATAAGGAATTATATAATCCGGAGATACGGTATGTGTCCTTTCGCCCGTGTTAGTTTGAATTTTCGCAAGTGAAAGAATCTCCTGGCGGTTTGTTTTTTCGTGGGTACTGAATTGCATCCTGCTACTTGTGTCAACCATCTTCACCAGCGATTTTGGAATGTCATCCTTCATTTTAAAAAGGTTGAACTCAGATACCTGATAAGAACGGTAGAAATGCGCCGGTTCATCGGGAACCTGGAAAGGAGGCGTAATTATAAGCATAATCATCCCGAATACCAGTGAAATAACTCCAAAAGCATACTCTGGTTTAATGCGAATATTAAGGATGATGGGCGCTATTTTGTTTCCCGCCAGGATCGTCATTGCAATAAGTAATGCAATAGCGTAAAGGAAAATCTGGAAAACCGAAAAAAAGCGCCAATTGCTTTCGTAAGTCCTTACGCCAAGAGTTCCTTTAAAATCAACAACCGATTGCCGGTTGACAAAGCTTTGTAAAACATCATTGTTGAGGATTGGCATTACATAAAGTTTTCCGATGTTGCCGTTCTCTTTCCTTGCAAGACCGATATAACTTTGCTGGTCTCCATCAATGGAATAGATACATGCATACACCTTTTTTCCCTTCCCGATATCAAAAGTATTTCCGAAATCAAAAGGAAAATGCAGCGCCTCCCCGAAATCAGTTGAAGAAAACCGTTTTGTAAACAGTATCCTTTGCTGGTCGTCTATCAGCAGAAAAACATTTGAATTATTGTATTGACTTGGCAGCTTTGCAATGTAAATCTCAATCCTTGAAAGATAACGTTGTTTCATGGTTATCTCCTGAACGAATAAAAAATCTTTCAGAACAGCGCCGTACTGAATGCCGTGGCTTAGCACAACCTGCTGGGCGGGGATAAAGTAATGAAACGCCGTGGTGAATGCAATAAAAAAGGATGCAACGAGGAAGAATAATAAGCTAATCAAAGGTAACCGGTATTTTTTCATGGGTCAGATTTCGTTCTTTTTAATGATAAGCTTATCAATGCGATTGCCATCGAGGTCAACAACCTCAAACTCATATTCGCGCCAAACAAACTTTTCGCCGGGTCGGGGAATATGTTTCAGGATGCTCATAGCGAGACCGGCAAGGGTATCGAATTTGATTTTGCCTTTATCAAAACCCTGGATATTGAATTTGTAAGCAAATTCGTAAAACGACATCTGTCCGTCGGCAAGCCAGCTTCCGTCATCACGCTGATTGATTTGCGGTTCGTCGGGATTGGGTTCGTTGAAATCGCCAACAAGCGCTTCCAGAATATCATTGAGCGTAACCATCCCTACCGTTGAGCCGTATTCGTCAACAACCAATCCATAATGGATTTTATTTTGCTTAAACAATTCCAGCGTTTCATAAGCGGTTATTGCTTCATGAACAAACTGCGCAGGTTTCAAACGATCGCGGATATTGAAGTTTTCGTCGCAGATATTTTCCAGAAATAGATCTTTGATCAAGATCACACCCAGAACATTATCAAGGTCGTCTTCACAAACCGGATATACCGAATGTAGTTCAGCCCTTATTTTATTACGAATAACTTCGGCGGAATCGTTAATGTCAAGCCATTCGAGGTCAGAATGGTGAGTCATCAGCGAAGAAACCTTTCTGTCGCCAAGGTGAAAAACCCGTTCCACAATATCCTGTTCGATCTCCTGAACTTCCCCATCTTCGGCTCCCTCCTGAACCATCGCTTTGATCTCCTCTTCGGTTACCTTCGATTCGGGCGACGGCTTGATATTCATGAGCCTCACTATCAAATCGCTTGTTTTCGACAATAACCAGGTGAAGGGATAAGTAATGTAAACAAGCATCAGCAAAAATGGCACCATCGCCTTTGCGATACTCTCCGGGTTGGCAAGTCCGATCTGCTTTGGCACCAGCTCGCCGATCACCAGCGACAAAAAGGCAACCAGCGTAACCACGCCCACAATGGCGAAGGTAGCGCTAAGGGTAGCGCTCAAGCCTGCCTGAGTAAGCAGGGTTGTCATGCCGCCGGCAAATGCCGCCCCCGAATACACGCCGGTTAGTATTCCGATCAGAGTAATTACGAGTTGAATGGTTGAAATAATCCGCGAAGGTGAATTTGCATTATCCAAGGCAAGTTTTGCTGATTTATCGCCCCGCTGCGCATCAATATCGAGTTTGGTTTTGCGCGCCGAAACAAGTGCAATTTCGGTCATTGACAACAACCCGTTTATAATAAAAAGAAAAAGTATAACGATAATATCCGAAATCATATATTGAAAAATTCAACTGCTGACAAATATACAAATAAACTGATGGATCAGAAATTATACTCAAAACGGGATAAGACGGCGTATTTAAAAATTCCAGGTTACAGGTTACAGGTTACAGGTTCCAGTTGATAATGGGAACAAACTGCAATCATAATAGAAAAAAATGTGTAATTTTGCCCAGTTTCAGGCCCTGTAGTTCAATGGATAGAACGGAAGTTTCCTAAACTTTAAATCTGGGTTCGATTCCCGGTGGGGCTACAAATCAAAAATTATCCGATTAAACCCCTCGTCTTTTTATATTCTCCCCAGATCAATCTGAAACTCCACCGGATGTTCAGGCGTACTGCAATGAAGCACGCATTGTTCACAAATCTGAAGTTCGCCCTGCAACCGCTTTTTCACCATATCTTCTATGCGTTGCCGCAGTTGCGGGATAGCGATTTTTGCAACAATTTCGTCGGCAAAGGCAAACATCAGCAACATGCGGGCAGTTTCTTCTCCAATGCCCCGCTGACGCAGATAAAACATAGATTCAGTGTCGAGCTGCCCCGTTGTAGAGCCATGCGAACATTTGACGTCGTCATTGTAAATTTCCAGGAAGGGTTTTGAATTTACGCGGGCTGTATCGGTGAGAAGAATATTCTTATTTTTCTGACGGGCGTCGGTTTTTACAGCGTCACGCCGCACAAGTACATGCCCATTGAAAACCGCCTTTGCATGTTCATCAAGAATTCCCTTAAAAGTCTCGGCGCTTGTGCAACCAGGATGGGCATGGTCAATAAACAGGTTATTATCAACATGCTGTTTGCCATCCATAAGATAAATGCCATGGATGTTGGCATTTCCGTGGGGACCATTGAAAAGAACCCGGATGTTGTTGCGCAATAATCCTCCGTTCAATGAAATATAGTGTGATTCGAGGCTTGCCGACGTTTCCAACCGGAAAAATACCGAACCTATCAAGGCGCTGCTGTTGTTCAGATTCTGGAGCTTATAATGATCCAGGAAACCATTTTCACCCACATAAATTTCGGTGACAATATTCGAAAAACTTGCCTGATGGTTATAGGAATCATCACAATGCACGAGCGACAGACGAGAGTTGGAGCCAACCACAATAAGGTTCCGTGACTGAAGGAATAAACTTTCCTCATGCTGAATCACATTTATCAACTGAACTGGTTTAGGACTTTGGACATTATCCGGTACGTAAATGAAAACGCCATCCTGCGCAAATGCTGTATTCAGTGCGGTGAAACCATCATTTGAGTAGTCTGCAAGCTGTCCATAATACTTCTCGACAAGTCTGGGATATTTCTTTTTGGCTTCAGCGAGGCTGCCCATGATGATCCCGTTGCCCAGTTCCATCAGCGGAACATCTTTGGATACATACCAACCGTTCAACTGTCCAATAACGGCTGTATCGAGATGCGGAATATTGCAACGGAAAACCTTATGAAAGTTTACCTGTTCGGTTCGTTGTAAAGGAATGCGATACTTTTTTTCCAGGCTTTCAGATAAATCGGTATTTCGCCATGATTCAAGGCTCGTGTTTGGAAAACCAAGTTCAGCGAAGGAGTTAAATGCTTTTTTCCTGATTTCAGCGAGTGCGGCGGTATCATTCGAAGCCAGCTTTTTCCGGTTCTTTTCATAAAGACCGATCAGGCGATCGGGAGTGATTATTTCTGTACTTGAGGGTTGCATGGTAAAGAGTAATTATTCCTGTTCTTTTTTTATCCAGTCGTAACCTTTTTCTTCGAGTTCTATCGCAAGTTCCTTTCCTCCTGATTTCACAATTTTCCCCTGGAATAAAACATGCACAAAATCGGGTACAATGTATTCGAGTAACCGCTGATAATGGGTGATTACGAGGAACGCGTTATCAGACCGGCGCAACTTGTTAACGCCATTTGCCACAATCCGGAGAGCGTCAATATCAAGACCCGAATCGGTTTCATCAAGAATGGCGAGTGTAGGTTCGAGCATCGCCATCTGGAAAATCTCGTTTTTCTTCTTCTCCCCTCCAGAGAAACCTTCATTGACGGAGCGATTAGTGAGGTTTGAGGTAATCTCAACCAACTTTTTCTTCTCTTCCATGAGCCGGAGAAAATCTACTCCCGGCAGCGGATCAAGTCCTTTGAACTTACGAACTTCATTAACTGCGGTGCGCATGAAGTTGGTGATGCTGACCCCTGGAATCTCCACCGGATACTGAAACCCCAGAAAAATCCCTTCGCGGGCGCGATCTTCGATAGATAGATTCTGTAGATTCTTACCTTTATAAAGTATCTCGCCGGCAGTAACGTCAAACACTTCCCGTCCTGCAATTACCGAAGCCAGAGTACTTTTTCCGGTACCGTTCGGTCCCATGATGGCATGTACCTCGCCTTTGTTTACATCGAGGTTTACACCCCGGAGAATCTCTTTGCCGTTAATGCCGGCGTGGAGGTTTTTGATGGTTAGTAACATAATATTTAGTTAAAAAAGTAGAAAGTAGATAGTAGAAAGTAGAAAGTAGGGAGTGGCATTTGGGGGTTAAATTTTCAAATTATCCTACGGTTCCTTCGAGAGAAATTGAAAGCAATTTTTGAGCTTCTACGGCAAATTCCATTGGAAGTTGTTTGAGCACTTCTCTGGCGTATCCGTTCACAATAAGACCGATGGCGCTTTCGGTATCAATACCGCGCTGCTGACAGTAGAAAAGCTGGTCTTCCGAAATTTTAGAAGTGGTTGCTTCATGTTCGACGATGGAGGATTTGTTGTCAACCTGGATATAGGGGAATGTATGAGCGCCACATTTACTGCCAAGCAGCAGCGAATCGCATTGGCTGTAATTACGGGAATTTGCTGCATTCTTCGAAATTCGCACCAATCCCCGGTAAGAGTTATTGCTTTTTCCGGCAGAGATTCCTTTTGAAATGATGGTGCTTTTGGTGTTTTTCCCGATATGCATCATTTTTGAACCGGTATCAGCCTGCTGATGATTATTGGTCACCGCCACCGAGTAGAACTCGCCTACAGAGTTATCGCCGAGAAGAATACAACCCGGATATTTCCAGGTGATGGCTGAACCGGTTTCAACCTGTGTCCAACTGATCTTTGCATTGCTTCCTTTGCAGATGCCGCGTTTTGTTACAAAGTTGTAAATACCGCCAACACCGTTTTTATCACCGGGATACCAATTCTGAACAGTCGAATATTTTACTGATGCATCTTTCAATGCCACGATTTCAACAATAGCAGCATGAAGCTGGTTTTCGTCGCGCTGCGGGGCTGTGCAACCTTCCATGTAACTTACATAAGCGCCCTCTTCGGCAATGATGAGAGTGCGTTCAAACTGCCCGGTATTGGCGGCGTTGATACGGAAATAGGTTGACAATTCCATCGGACAGCGCACTCCTTTCGGAATAAAACAAAACGATCCGTCGCTGAAAACCGCCGAATTTAGAGCGGCAAAATAGTTATCGGTGTATGGAACAACCGATCCCATATACTGCTTCACAAGGTCAGGATGATTTTGAACTGCCTCGCTGAATGAGCAAAAAATGATTCCGTGTTTTGCAAGAGTTTCGGAAAAGGTAGTTTTGACCGAAACACTATCTATTACAGCATCCACTGCCACACTAGCCACGCCGGCCAGCTTTTTCTGCTCCTCCAGAGAAATGCCGAGTTTGTTAAAGGTTGCAAGCAATTCGGGATCCACTTCATCGAGACTGGAAAGTTCTACATTTTTCTTTGGCGCCGCATAGAATATTATTGCCTGGAAATCAATGGGGGCGATCTTCAGGTGCGCCCATTGCGGCTGTTTCATGGTGAGCCAGCGCCGGTAAGCTTTCAACCGGAAGTCGAGCATAAATTCCGGTTCATTCTTTTTATTGGAAATATATCGGATGGTATCTTCGGTTAGTCCGACAGGAGCAAATTCGGTCTCAATTTCAGTGACAAAACCGTATTTGTATTCGCTATGCGTTACCTCGTCAAGAACTTTATTGGCGTTAGACTCCATGAACAGTGATTTAAGTCTATTCTATTTTTTTATTGTGCAAAGATAAATAATTTAGGTATTGGAATGCCTGATTTAAAATAGCGAGTTATTGGAATTGGAATGGCGAAATTTCAATACCCCTTGGTGAAGCCCACAGCCTCTTACCCCTGTAGAAATTAAATTCGCGCCTTGCTCACACTGAATCTAGATACGAAAGAGATTTCAATGATGCTGAATATGGCATTCAACAGCATACGGATTGCTCGTGCCCGACTGCGAAAAAAATTACAACTTGCACCAGCAAAAAACCTTTCGGCTTATCTTATGACGTTTAAATAGAGTCTGTCTTGAAAATCCGTTACTGGCGTTGGACTTGAAAATACCCATCTCACTTCTTGCTCAAAATGAATTAAATACATAACTTTGCCGCAAATAAATATTGTTATGGCAAGCGCTCGCAGTTTGATAAGTTTCGATTGGGCTATGAAACGCCTATTGAGGCAAAAAGCAAATTTTGTAATTCTGGAAGGTTTTTTATCCGAATTATTGCGTCAGGATATAAAAATAAAGAGCATGGGCGAGAGCGAGTCGAATTCCGAGGATGAAAAAGACAAATTCAACAGGGTTGATATTCTGGCTTATACTGATAGTGATGAAATCATATTGGTTGAATTGCAGGTGAGCTTCGAAGCCGACTACTTCCAACGGATGCTTTACGGCACGAGCAAGACTTTAATTGAGCACATCAAAATTTCGCAAAAATACAAGTCAATAAAAAAAATATACTCGGTAAGCATCGTGTATTTCGATCTGGGGCAAGGAAAAGATTATGTGTATCACGGCGCCACCAATTTCTATGGACTTCACGACCAAACCGACAAGCTCGAACTTTCTGAAAAGCAAAAAAAACACCTTCCCCAAAGCGCCATCCAAGATATTTATCCGGAATACTATGTATTAAAAGTCAACACCTTCGACGATTTAGCAAAAGACAATTTGGACGAATGGATTTATTTCCTGAAAAATAACGAGATATTGGACGGATTTCACGCCAAAGGACTGAACGAAGCCAAAGAAATCATGCAAACCTACAAAATGGACGAGCAAGAACGTCAAAAATATAAAATCCACATTGAAAACCTGCGTTACGAAATGAGTATGCTTGATACCGCGAAAGTGGAGGGGATTTTAGAAGGGAAGATTGATGAAAAACGAGAAACCACATTTAGATGCTTCGAGATGGGATTAAATAACGATATGGTTGTAAAACTTACCGGGTTAAAATTTGAAGAAGTAGAAGCCATTCGCAAAGAATGGGATAAACAAAAAT
>JBAXRP010000107.1:0-13737 GCA_037131145.1 Bacteroidota bacterium | reverse complement strand
TTCAAAGCTGGAGGCAATTCAAAGCTGGAGGCAATTCAAAGCTGGAGGCAATTCAGGCTGTAGGCAATTCAAAGCTGGAGGCAATTCATAGCTGGAGGCAATTCAGGCTGTAGGCAATCATACAGGCAAAGGGTATTGTTTTTGAATTGCCAATAGCTTTAGCTATTGGTAAAAAGCCAGATTAGCGCTTTGGCTTTAGCCAAATTATATGATTAATTGAACGTCCCCCCAAGATAGAGTTTTGTCCTCTCCATTTTGGGATTTCCAAAAACTTCCTCCACACTTCCCTGTTCAATCACTTCGCCGAGATACATGAACACAACATGATTGGCAATTCGTTTTGCCTGGCGTAAAATGTGAGTGACAAGTACAATGGTGTATTCATTTTTTAGTTTGCTGAATGTTTCTTCGATAAACTGACTTGATATTGGATCCAAAGCCGACGTTGGTTCATCAGCCAGGATAATTTCAGGATTTACAGCGAGTCCTCTTGCAAGGCAAAGACGCTGTTGCTGTCCGATTGACAATCGTACAGCCGGTTCCCGGATGCGATCACGAACCTCATTCCACAGATTTGCCTGCTGAAGATAATGCAGAACCAGTTTATGTATTTCGCGACGTTTTTTTATACCTCGCAATTTCAAAGCATAAGCGATATTATTATAAATCGTCATAGGCAGTGGATAGGGGCGCTGCGACAGTAATCCCATCTGCTGGCGTAGTTTGTAAATATCCTCTTTCGCCGCGAGGATGTTGTTGTTGTCTATCATTATTTGCCCGCTTACCTTTAACTCAGGATAAAGGTCAGTGAGACGGTTCATACACTTCAGCAGAGTAGTTTTTCCACAGCCTGAGGGACCGAGAATTACCGTAATCTTATTTTTGGGAATATCAATGTTGATGTTCTTCAGAATCTGATTTTTCCCCGCAAATACATTCAGGTCTCTTATTTGTATTTTAGTTTCCTGTTCCATTCCTGCCTGTACGCTAAAAATTAATTTTTGTTTTGTGATATCGTTTGCCCAATCCGCGGGAGAACAAACTTACTAATAAAATGATAAGGGTAAGCACCAGCGCCGAAGCGTAAGCTCTGTTCTGAACTTCGGCTACCGGCGACGACAACTGAAAGAATATGGAAAGTGGCAAGGTTGCCACCGGTTCAAGCAGTCCATTGGGCAAATGGTCGGTATATCCTGCGGTAAAAAGAACGGAGGCGGCGTCGCCTATAGCCCTTCCGAAGGAGAGTAAAATCGCTGTAATGATACCTGAAACAGTTTGCCGTGTCATGATTTTAAAAGCTGTTTCCGATTTGTTTGATCCAAGTGAATATGACGCCTCCTGCAATCCGATTGGAACGGTTGACAAAATCTCATCCATTGACCGGATCATTATCGGCAGAATGAATAATGTAACAGTAAGAATTCCGGCAAGCAATGAAGTCTGGAGACCGAGAAGAATCATCAGCGAGAATCCGAAGGCGCCATAAACTATGGATGGAATCCCCCAAATCAAATCGAGCAGAAAGCGGATGATTGCAATCATTCTCTTATGTCGTACCAGAAAAACATTCAGATATAATGCAACCGGAAGTCCGATAATAAAAGCAAGCGCTGTTGCGCCAAAAGCCAGCGTCAGCGATCCAAGTATTGCGTTCAGGATTCCGCCGCCTTTCCCGTAGTAATAACCACCCTGCGGAATCTGTGTTATCATTTCCCATGAAATAGATTTCAGCCCCTTCTCAAAAATGCTGTAAATAATGATGGCAAGGATGATAAGAATAAATACCGTTGACAGGAACATCAGCGCCTTGAAAAATTTCTCTTCTATTTTCCGGGCAAGTTTCACAATTAATATTTATTGAATTTTACGATAAAAAAGTGCATCACAAGGTTGAAAAAAAGCGACACTGCGAGCAACAACAGGGCGGCAAACATGAGCGCCGAATCATATTTCGGAATTGAAAGCATCTCGCCGTAATTATTGGCAATCAATGCAGGTAAGGTGTAACCCGGATCAAAAACGCTTTTCGGAAGTTTCACCACATTGCCAACCACCATTAAAACTGCCATTGTCTCGCCGAAAGCCCGCGCCAGTCCAAATCCAAAAGCAGCAATAATACCAGGTAATGCCTTTCGCAGAAGTACATGCTTGATAGTTTGCCATTCTGTTGCTCCCAGCGACCAGGTTGCTTCTTTCAGTTCAACAGGAATTGCCTTGAAAATTTCAATCAGGATATTGAGAACGAACGGTATTATCATTATTGAAAGAACAAAGGCAGCGGCGAGAATGCTGTAACCCATAGTTTTCACATCAAGCCACGGACCGAGATACCTTGAAATAAACGGCACGATTACCAGAATGCCCCAGAGTCCGTAAACAACAGAGGGAATACCGGCAAGGATGTCAATGGCGGGATGCATGATTCTAAGAACGAACTTCCTGGTATATTGAGTCACATAGATTGCAGTAAGAAGGCAAACCGGCGCGGTGATGATCATTGCCAGCATAGTAACCCATACCGAACCCACAATGAATGGATAAAACCCAAACTGCCCGGATGAGGGCTTCCATATTTTGGAAAAAACCAGATCAAACAAGGAGTAATCACGCAGCAACATCGCCGATTTCAGGTATAAACCGATGAACAGGAGAAAAGGCAGGAAAGCTACCAGCGCCAAACTGATAACCATCCATGTTGAATTTACCCGGTGCCGCTGACCCCTGTTAAGAAGATACATTTCAGTCTAACTTTTTCAGTTCTATTGCCACCTGTTCAGGCTTGATTGCAACATAACCAGCCTCATGAACATATTTCTGCCCGTCTTCCAATACCCATCGCAGAAATACCTTAACCAGTTGTGAAGATGGCTTTCCGCCGGAAACAAAATAAAGGTCGCGCGCCGGAGGTGAAGGATACTTTCCTGCGTTGATTGCATTAATAACGCTGTCCATGTTAGAATAAAAGTTTTCATCAGGATCTATCACGCCATTTTCATTCAGATCAATGGGGATGACTTCAAGACCGGGATACATTTTCCTTGTTTGCATTTCATAAATGAAACCGAGATTGTTAAACCCGATTCCTTCCGGGTTTCTTTTTACTGCATCAGCAACGCCCGGATCGCCGTTCACGCCAAGTCCCTGAATATCTTCCTGTTTTTTATTTTTCAGATATTTTGCCCACATATCGGCGGCGCCACAGGCGTCGGAACGGTTAAAAACCTGAAGTTCCGCCTTCGACGAATTGCCGACAGCCTCTCCCCAGGTTTTGATTTTTTCGGTTATGAAAATATCATAAAATTTCTGTCGGGTAAGCCCTTTCCTTTTCAGGTCGGCTAAAACCGGATTAGCCGCGTTAATAGTTGGTAAAACTGCATCCTTGGCAACGGCAATCCACCACGCGCCTTTGGCTTTTTCTTCGGGACTGACGGATTTTGAATACATACCGAGCTCGACCATTTTTGAAAGCGCGTCGGTCATGCCTTTACCGGCTCCGCCGGCTGAAACGTTGATAACTACGGAGGGATGAAGTTTTTGAAACTCTTCAGCCCATTTTACTGCCAGCGGATAAAGTGCGAAGGCGCCCGACATGGTAATTTTTCCCTTCAGCGTATCGCCTGCACTAGCGCCGCCATTTTTTCCTGTCTGGTTGCACGACGAAATAATGGCAATTGAAAATATCCCGGCAACAACCGCTATAATTAAAAAGTAATTTTTCCAGTTCATCCTGATCAGTTTAATTGTTTAAATCAGTAAATATTCGCTTTGAATGTTAAGACCTGGAGGATTTTCCTTCACTTAGAAAATGATTGATAATATCTTCAACCTTCACTCCTTCGGCTTCAGCTTTATAGTTTCTCACAATTCTATGACGCATTACAGAGGTGGCGACCGCTGCAACATCTTCGATATCGGGCGAATATTTCCCATTCAAAACCGCGTTACACTTTGCGCCAAGTATAAGGTATTGCGAGGCTCTCGGACCGGCTCCCCACGTAAGGTATTCATTAGCCCAGCTATTGGCATTTTTTGTTTTTGGGCGTGTCACCGAAACCAGTTTAACTGCATAATTATAAACATTATCGGGAACGGGAACCTTGCGGATAAGATTTTGGAAAAATAAAATTTCCTCACCGGAAAGCACAATAGATGTTTCAACCGATTTTTCAGTCGTTGTTGCTTTTACAATGCGAATCTCCTCGTCAAATGAAGGATAATCAAGCCAGACATTGAACATGAACCTGTCGAGCTGAGCTTCAGGAAGCGGATAAGTGCCTTCCTGCTCGATGGGATTTTGTGTCGCCAACACAAAAAAAGGTTCTCCCAAATGGTAGGTAGTTCCGGCAACAGTCACCGCTTTTTCCTGCATGGCTTCAAGGAGCGCCGATTGTGTTTTGGGAGGAGTCCGGTTAATTTCATCAGCAAGGATAATATTGGCAAACACAGGACCTTTGATGAACCGGAAATGGCGGTTTTCATCAAGAATCTCGGTTCCTATGATATCCGACGGCATCAGGTCGGGAGTGAACTGAATGCGATTGTAACTCAATCCGAGAGCTTTCGAAAGGGTATTTACCATAAGGGTTTTAGCGAGTCCGGGCACGCCGACCAGAAGGCAATGTCCTTTGCAGAAAATGGCGATCAGCAGGTTTTTTATAACTTCATCCTGACCTACAATCACCTTTGCGATTTCTGATTTAAGGAGACGATATTTGCCCACCAGGGCGTCAACAGCTTCTACATCCGATGAAAATTGCATGATATTGCGATTTAGTTTTTAATCCAGTTTCGTTGAAACTTACAATTCTTAAAATCTGGTATAATCGAAACGTAAGTTGATTTTGTTTTTGTTGAAATCCAGGCGTCAATGATTTCCAGTTTTTTCTTTTCAAGCGCCATATCCTGAATGCGGGAATAATCTTCTTCGAGATTCGCTTTGTGTGGGTTTGTCCGCGATTTCAGATAATACATCCTATAGTCCTGTTTCCCGCGATCTGCGGTTAAAATGGGAGAAGAGACGTCGCCTGTTTTTAGTTTATCAACCACAAAGAAAATTTTCGGATCCAGTTGTGAAGACTCAAACCTGCTGTTTCCGCTTGCCTGATTGATCATAAGTCCTCCGCTATTTTTTCCAGGATCATCAGAATATTTGACCACAGCCTGATCAAAAGGCATTTTTTTTGTCTGGATCAGAATTGCCACGCTGTCTAAAGTTAATTTGGCTTTGTTAAGGTTTACCGGCGATACTTTTGGTTGTATAAGGATATGCCGGGCATTGATGTATTCGCCCCGGCGTTCAATCGTTTGAATGAGATGAAAACCATCGTCGGTTTCAACGATATCCGACACTTCGCCGGGTTTCAATTTAAAAGCTGCGGCTTCAAATTCCTTACGCATTTCACCTCGTTTGAACATTCCAAGTTCACCGCCCTGTTTTGAGGAGCCCGGATCTTCGGAATAAAGAACAGCGAGAGTGCTGAAATCATCGCCTTTATTTATTCGCTCCTTAAAACCTTTCAGTTTATCGCGGGCGATTTGCTTTTCTTCCTCGCCAATGGAGGGTTGTTTAACAATTATCCCGATTTCATATTCAGCATTGATTAAAGGGATGCTATCCTTTGGCAATTTCCGGAAAAAGGATTTTACCTCTGCCGGAGTAATGGTGACATCTTTGGTGATCTTTTGCTGCGATTGTTCGGCAAGCATTGATTCTTTAATAACATCTCGAAGCTCGTTTTTGATTTCAAGCAGAGTTTTGCCAAAATGCTCTTCAAGTCGTTCCGGAGTGCCTGCCTGAGAAATGAAATATCGCATCCGGCGATCCATTTCACTTTCAACCTGGGCGTCGGTGACAGTAAGACTATCAACCTGCGATTGATGCAAAAGAAGTTTCTGAAAAAGCAGGTTTTCGAGTATCTGGCATTTCAGCGAGGTGGCAGTACCCTGGATATTTCCCTGGCTGCGAATCTGAATATACTGGTTTTCAATATCGGATTTGAGGATTACGTTGCCGCCAACAATCGCAACGATTCCTTCCACAATAGTATCATGCTGAACCTGAGCGATAGAAGTGAAAGAAAACGCCAGGAAAACGACAGGTAAAGCCCAACGAATGCGTATTTGTTTCATAAGGAAGATATTAAAAACGCAATGGTTAATAAAGTTCAAAATCATTTTTTTTGCGGGCATTGGTATAGATATCCTCCTGCATCCGGTTGAGCAGATCAATTTTTCGCTTATTGAGAATGACGTCATGGATTCGTCGTTTTTCAAAAGGAAAAGGAGATACAGATTCCTTTATCTTAAAATCCCTGAAACGGACAAGATAGAGAAATGTGGAATCCTCAAATTCAAATTCACGATGGTTTTTCAGAAAATCTTCCTGATTATAGGTTTTAATAGGAATCTGTTTAAGAAGATCCGTAAACAGCAACCAATTCTGATCGTCCAGAAAATAATCCGCCGCTTGTTTCTCACATAATTCTGAAAGTCTTGTCTGATCCTCCTCGCTACCTGAACTCAATAAGGTTTTAAACTGCTTAACATTAGGAGTTTTCAAAGGAAGTTTCACATACTGGAATTGGACAATATTCTCCTTCAGTAAAAAATTCTGCTGATAAAGATCGTAATAATTCTGAAGTTCATCTTCGGTTATAAGAGTATCGAGATTAAGCCTCACAAGGGCATTTTCATATTCATAGATAATCAATGAATTTTTATAGTTCTCCAGTTGCTTTGTAAAGTCAAGCTGATTACTGGTGAGATTTTTTTTTGCCTGATGAAGGAGTACCTGCTGACGCACCCAGTTGTCAATGAATCCTTTTGAAATAGAAATACTGTCTTTGGAAGTTGTTCCGGCAGGCACAAGACCAGTCAGGTCAGATTCATACAAGTACTCATCATAGACTTTTGCAAGAACCCGTTCGTTTTGATTTTTAAAGAACGTAGCACAGGAAGAAGCAAATATCAAAAGAAAGAACAGCGCTCTTTTCAAAGAAAACTATTTAATTTTTAACAAAACTTCTCTCCTCACTTCAACGGGGTACCTGGTGCGGAGAGCGGCAATCCACTCTTTCTCAAGATAATTCTGATAATCGGCTGTAATAAGACCCCTGGCTTCGCTAAGCTCTTTTACCATTGGCTTCAATACCTTGCGTACATTAACAAATACAACGTTTCCATTGCTCCTGACATCGTTTGTAATGCCGGGAGTCCAGGCGATTGAATCAATGAGTTTATTGTCTTTTTTTGAAAATTTTGCGCTTTCGATGATAAGGATTTTTGATGAATCAGTATTTACCTCCTTCAGCAGATCGGCGTCAGACAATCCTGATTTCACGAAGTTTCTAACCTTCTGAACCATTTTTGGATCCTTTACAGTATAAATACTGGCGTCGAGACGGGTTTCCCATTTATAACTATTTTTGTTCTTCTGATAAAAATCGGCAAGTCCTATCGTATCTTTCACAGCTTTTGACCAGACTTTCTGGTCGGTAAGATCAAACAACATAATCCCGTCGCGGTACTCGGTCATCAATGCTTTGAACTCCGGATATTTAATTTCAAGTTGGGAGTTTTCCCATTTCAATAAACTTTCATCCAGAAATGTATTGTACATTTTATCAACGTACTGGTTAATTTGTTGTTTTTCCTGTTTCTTCTGGGTAGTTGAGAGGTAGTCGGCAAAGTCTTTTTGTCTGTAAGTAAGGTTTCCGATTTTGAAGATTTGCTTATCAAGCCCGTCTGCCTGTGAAACCTTCCATTTGCCGAAGAAAATACTATCAGTTACTACTTTATAAAAATCCTTTAACGCTTCCGTATTCTCTACTACGCCATATTCCGTGCGTATCCTTGCAATAACAACCTGACGGGTTTGTTCGCCGCGGTTATCCTTCAATACTTTTTGTTTTATTTCAGCTTTTTCCTCCTCTATTGGTTTAATTGTTTTCTTTTCGACCAGTTTCACAATATGCCAACCATAAGATGTGAGAAGTGGTTTTGAGTAATCGCCGATGTTCGGCAGGGAGTAAATAGCTTCAACAAATTCGGGAACCATGCGGTTTACGCCAAAAGCTGGGAGAACGCCGCCTTTTGCGGCAGAACCTTTATCGTCGGAATAGGTTTTCACAAGATCTTCAAAAGAGGCTCCGGCAATAAGTTTCTGATAAACTGAATCAATCCTTTTATGAAGTCTGACGGAATCGGCGGCAGTAGCATTTTTGGGAATTGCCACGAAAATATGAGCAACAGTTACTTTACCAAGCGACGGACGCTTATCGGTAACCTTGATCAGATGGTAGCCGTATTCAGTACGAACAGGTTTGGAAACCTGACCAACTTCGGTATTCGAGGCTCCATTTTCAAAGGGATAAACCATATCGAAAACCGAGAAGAATCCGAGGTCGCCTTTATTTCCTTTCAGAAACTGATGTTGTTGGTTTGCTTCGCGGTCCTTGGCAGAAGGGTCTTCGGAGAATTCAACGGCTAAAGTTTCAAAAGATTCGCCTTTCATCAGTTTATCTCTAACCGACGTCGCTTTATTGAATGCGATGAGCGTATCCTCCGGCGTAGCGTCAGGCTTCAGCTTAAAGAAAATATGGCTGGCGCGAATATCCCATTTTTCACGACCATAAGCTTCCGCGATGAGCCTGTTCAGCGTTACTTCATCGGTAAAATATGGTTTGGCAAGTTGATCGCGGTAACCATTCAACTCGTTTTTAAACGTTGAGATTGTATCAAGCCCAAGTTCTTCGGCTTCTTTTACCTTCAGTTTAAAATTAATAAACAATTCGAGGTATTCGTCGAGTGATTTTTTATCAATAGGCTCGCCTTTGACATTGTTTTTCTGATAGATATTTAAAAATTCGCTGACATTTACCGGCTTTCCTGCGATGGTCAGAAGCGTTTCATCATTATTAACCTGAGCCATTGACGAGAGACATGTAACAAGTACAAAGACTGGCAATAAAATTTTTCTTTTCAAGCTATTCATTTTTATTAAGGATTAGTTTAACAATCAGACTAACGTTTATAAAGTCATTTAATTTTTAATTTTTAATTTTTAATTCAATTACCTGCTGTAATTTGGCGCTTCGCTGATAATTGTAACGTCATGCGGATGGCTTTCGGTAACGCCGGCAGAGGTTATCTTGATAAATTTTGCCTTGAGCAGGTCGTCAATGGTTTTTGAACCAGTGTAACCCATTCCGGCTTTAAGTCCTCCAACCATCTGGTAAATCACCTCCGATAAAGAACCTTTGTAAGGAACCCTGCCCACAATACCTTCAGGGACAAGTTTTTTAACGTCATCCTCAACATCCTGGAAATATCGATCTTTTGAACCTTTCTGCATTGCTTCAATGGAGCCCATTCCCCGGTAGGTTTTATACTTTCTTCCTTCAAAGATGATTGTTTCGCCCGGAGATTCGTCAACACCGGCAAAAAGAGCGCCTGCCATTATCGAATGAGCGCCGGCGGCGAGGGCTTTCACAATATCGCCGGTGTAACGGATTCCACCGTCGGCGATTGCCGGAACGCCGCTTCCTTTAAGGGCTTTTGCAACATCGTAAATGGCAGACAATTGGGGAACTCCTATTCCGGCGATTATCCTTGTTGTGCAAATCGAACCCGGACCGACGCCGACTTTCACTCCGTCAACTCCGATTTTCATCAGGTCTTTGGCGGCTTCTGCGGTTCCAATATTCCCAATAATCAGATCAACTTCGGGATAACTGTTTTTTACCCGTTTTGCCATTTCCATCACTCCGCGCGAATGTCCGTGAGCGGTATCAATCACAATGGCGTCAACGCTTTCATGCACCAGAGCGTCAACGCGATCGAGGGTGTCGAAAGTAACCCCGACGCCGGCTGCCACGCGCAACCTTCCAAGGCTGTCCTTGCATGCATTCGGACGGGCTTTAACCTTTAAAATATCTTTATATGTAATAAGCCCGATCAGCTTGTTGTGTTTATCAACAACCGGAAGTTTCTCAATTTTATGCTGCTGAAGAATAGCTTCAGCCTGTTCGAAATTTGTAAATTCACTGATGGTTATCACCGTTTTGGTCATAACTTCTGTAACCGGTCTCGTAATATCGCGTTCGAACCTGAGATCGCGATTGGTGACAATGCCAACAAGTTCATTATTGGCATTGGTAACCGGAATACCGCCGATGCTGAATTCCTTCATCATGGCAAGGGCGTCGCCAACAAAAGCGTTTTCCATTAATGTAACCGGTTGAAGAATCATCCCATTTTCGGCGCGTTTAACTTTTCTGACCTGAAGCGCCTGATCTGCGATTGACATATTTTTATGCAATACGCCAATTCCGCCTTCCTGAGCAATGGCAATAGCCATGCGCGATTCCGTCACCGTGTCCATGGCGGCGGTAACTATTGGAATATTAAGTCGGATATTTCTGGAAAACAAGGTGGAAATCTCTACATCCCGCGGAAGAACATCGGAATAGGCAGGCAATAGCAAAACATCGTCATACGTTAACCCTTCACCGCAAAACTTGTCTGAATTCAGGAACATACGTATCGAATATTAAGGGTGCAAATGTAGGAAAAATTCTTATTCAATTACGCTGCCTTAAATCCCAATAATGACCCCATCCTGAATCGCCAACGTAACCGGGATAATGAATGGAATGGGAGTGAAAGAGGATTGCAGGGACAGGCGACAAGATCAAAGCGACAGAAACCAAATAATCGCTAACTTCGCGCCCAATTTATTTTCTATCAATTCAATATCAATTGACAAATAAATCAACGGTAATCGTAGGTCTGAGCGGCGGCGTTGACTCGTCTGTGGCAGCTTATCTTTTGCAGCTACAGGGTTATAATGTGATTGGCGTTACCATGGCAATCTGGGACGGAAAGTATAAATCAACAGGCAAACATGCCTGCTATGGTTCTGATGAGGAAGTGGAGATTGGGGAAGCGCGGGCTGTTGCTGATAAATTGGGAATCCCATACCATGTTTTTGACTGTTCTGCCGAGTATAAACAGGCAGTGCTCGATTACTTCAAGGCTGAGTACCTTGCCGGTCGAACGCCAAATCCTTGCATTCAGTGCAACCAGCATATCAAATTCGGAATGTTGCCATCAATGGCGGAAAAAAGTGGAATTGCTTTCGATTTTTTTGCAACCGGTCATTACGCCAGGGTTGATTTCAGTGAAAAATATGGACGTTATGTTTTGAAGAAGTCCGCTGACGCTAAAAAAGATCAGACATATTTCATACACCGTTTAAACCAGGAACAGCTTTCAAAGGTTTTGTTTCCAATCGGCGGCTATCATAAACCGGAGATAAAAGAACTTGCGCTTAAAGTGGGAATCACCATCGAAGATATTGAAGAAAGCCAGGATTTTTATAGCGGCGATTACAAGGATTTGCTTGAAGTGGAAGATAATCCGGGGCTTATTGTTGATTCCGGAGGGAAACCGCTGGGTCGCCATCAGGGAATATGGAATTATACAATCGGACAGCGCAAAGGACTCGGTATTGCCTTTTCCGAACCATTGTATGTGATTGGACTCGATAAAGAAGCCAATACCGTTATTGTTGGTATCAGACAAGAAACTTATCACTCTTCATTTATCGTTTCCGACCTGAATTGGGTAGCCCTTTCTAACCTGGATCATCCGATGGATTGCATGGCAAAGATTCGTTCGGCGCAGAAAGAACGCGAAGCAAGAATTGAACCGGTTAACAACAATGAAGTCAGAGTAACCTTTTTTCATCCGAATGATTCAATAGCGCCGGGACAATCGGCTGTTTTTTATGATGATGAGGTTGTTCTGGGCGGAGGAATCATCAAATCCCCCGCAGAATAAAATCTCTTTTTAATTGAGAAAGCTAACAAATAATCAAATAACCCAATAAAACGTTTATGAAAAAACTATTAGCGCTAATTTTCATCGCTGTTTTCGCAGTCGCCGGATATTCGCAAAAAACGCAGATTACTGCAAATGAAATCCGGGAATATGTTACTTTCCTTGCCTCAGATTCTCTCAAAGGTCGTAAGCCCGGAACACCGGAAATCAATGTAGCTGCAACCTACATCCGCGATCATTTCAAAGCGGCAGGATTAAAGCTGATAGGCGAGAATGGTTTTCAATGGTTTGAAATTGTTACTGACGTTAAGCTTGGGGAAAAAAATTCACTTGGATTCGATGGATTTGAAGCCGTAATTAAAAAAGATTTTAACCCGCTTGCATTTTCAAGCAGCGCCACTGTTGAAGCGCCGGTGGTCTTTGCAGGTTTTGGTTTTGAGATTGACGCCGACAGTCTTAAATGGAGCGATTATAAGGGAATAGATGTAAAAGGTAAATGGGTAATGGTTTTTCGCGGCGATCCTGAACCTGATGTTTCTGATAGTAAGTTTATCTCTTTCGGAGATGTGCGTAGCAAAGTTTTAACGGTCAAAGACCATGGAGCTGCGGGAATGTTGCTGGTAACGCCGAAAAGTGTGGAAAAGGAAGACAAGCTGATGCCAATGGTTGCCGAAAACAACGAAGTTACTGCCGGGATTCCAATTCTTAGTATCACCCGCGAGCTGGCAAATAAAATCCTTAAGAAAAACGGTTTAACGGTTGATAGTCTTGAGCGAATCATTATCGAATCGAAAGCGCCAAAAAGTTTTGAAACCGGCGTTACCGTTAAAGGAATTATTGAAGTAATTCATCAACGCGAAAAAACTGCCAATGTTGTCGCTGTTCTCGAAGGAAATGACCCGCTGTTAAAGGATGAATACCTCGTGGCTGGCGCTCATTATGACCATCTTGGTTTTGGAGGAACCGGCTCCGGCTCGCGTATGCCTGATACGAATGCGGTTCACAACGGCGCCGACGACAATGCCTCCGGTACGGCTATGGTTATGGCTTTGGCAAAAAGACTTGGCGCTGATAAAGGGAAAATTAAACGGAGTATCATTTTCGCGGCTTTCAGCGGGGAAGAAATCGGGTTGCTCGGATCCAAATATTTTATCAATAATCCATTGGTTGATCTTAAGAAAATCAAAACTATGTTCAATTTCGATATGGTTGGCAGGTTTGATAAGAGTAATAACTCAATTTCGGTTAGCGGTACCGGCACGTCGCTCGAAGCCGATTCAATTCTAACCTCCTATGAAAACAAGTTGCCTTTTAAAGTAGTTCATTCGCCCGACGGCTATGGACCTTCCGACCATGCGAATTTCTATTCCTCAAACATTCCGGTATTCTATTTTAACACAGGCGTACATACCGATTATCATACTCCGTTTGACGATACTGAAAAACTTGATTTTGATACCGAAAAGATAATCGGGGATTTTGCCACTGAAGTTATTATCGCAGTTGACGACTTGCCCAAATCATTGACATTCAAAGAATCCGGAAAAAAGGAAAGTGGCGGGCGGAGTAGTCGCCGGCTGAAGGTTACACTTGGCGTAATGCCTGATTTCGCCGGTACCGAGAAAGCCGGGTTACGCATTGACGGCGTTACCAAAGACGGTCCGGCTGATAAAAGCGGCATGAAAAAGGGCGATATCATTACCGGGATGAATGGAATGAAAGTTGGAAATATCTATGAATATATGTCCCGGCTGCAAAAACTTAAACAGGGAATGATTGTAAACGTTGAGGTGATCAGAGAAGGAAAAAACATCATTCTCCTCGTCCAGTTATAACATGCCAACTTTGAACCTTGAACCTTGAACCTTGAACCTTGAACCTTGAACCTTGAACCTT
>JBAXRP010000106.1:0-13832 GCA_037131145.1 Bacteroidota bacterium | reverse complement strand
CGTTAGGGGCAATGTGTAAAGATCTAAATTCCATAATTGATGGACAGCATAAGGAGAATTTTTATCAAGATAAAAACCCGGAGAAAGATTCAATTTTTAAATCGACCAAATAATAAGGGCATTTTAAAAATTGGTGATAAAATTGAACTTGGCGGGGGGTATGATTATGAACCTGAATATATAAAGCATTCTACATCTAATACATTATCCGGGAAGGTTATTGAGTTTATTGAATCCAATGATTACATAAAAGCTGTCATCGAGCTTGAAAATGAAATTATTTATAGGGAATTAACAAGCAATATTGTATTAATAAATCTAAGGTACGTTGATCAAACATGGAGTTACCAGGATATTAATGTCGTTGGAGTCTATTTAACGGAGAAGAATTATAAGGCATCGAATTGTAAAAGTATATATATTGAATCCCATGCATGCTGGCGATTGAAAAAGCAGGATAGATGATATTAAGGCACACTGCCCCTAACGAGCTTGCAGCCGAGCAATGCGGGCGGATTCCGGAGGCTGGCATTGACCAAACCTGCAAACGATGGAGGATAATAAAAGAAACAACAAGTAAACCCCGCACTGCGGCTGCCGGCGGGGCGTAAGCTGCAAGGCTGCAATTTTGACATTTTTAACATTTTCCCTATTTTTGACAAAAAGAAACCATGAAACCAAGAGTTTACATTGATACATCAGTCATTGGGGGTTATTATGATGATGAATTTTCAAAATGGTCAAAGAAATTAATCGAACAAATTTTAATGGGAGAAATAATAGCATTGATCTCAGATATCACTATTGATGAAATCTTAGATGCTCCAAAGAATGTTCAATCAATTCTTGAACAAATTCTAAATTCAAAAAACAGAGAACTACTGACAGACGACGATGAATGCAGAGACTTAGCAGATGCTTATGTTGTTGATGGCGCTGTTTCAGAGAAATTTTATGAAGACGCTCTTCATATAGCGCTTGCTACGATTCATTCCGCAACGGTTCTGACTAGTTGGAATTTCAAACACATTGTAAATTTAAGTCGCATAAGACAATATAATTCGGTAAACATTAAAAAGGGATATTCGTTCGTTGAGATACGAAGCCCCCGTGATATAATAAAGGAGGAAGAAAATGACTAAAAAGAAATTTGATTGCGTCGAATTAATGCGAATTATTAGGAATAATCATAGGGATAAATATGAAAAGAATCCTGAATTAAGAAAAAAACGATTGGACGAAATTCATAAAAAGTTCGGTTTTGCTATCCAAGAAAAATTGCAGCCGAGTAGCTAACGAGCCGTCAACCACAATGCGGGGTACCCTGGTTAGGAGGCGGGTTGGGGCTACTGAAAATGAAAACGAAAATCACAGATAAAAACTGCTAAAATCCGCACTGCGGCTGCCGGCGTGGCCTTATGGGCAAGCAAATTAGAATCAGTTCATTAAGAGCTGCCAAAACAGAAGTAATATGGGATTTATACCGATTTCAATTGATAAATATGTGAAAATTCATTTGAAAAGCAATCCGACTTTCAATGAAATTGAATTACGAAAAAGTTTAAAGCGCGCATTAAACGACTATAATAAAGGAATAAAATGCTCATGTGGCAATGATATATGGGTAATTGGATCTGCAATTGTTGGAAACAGTTGCTTTTCATGCATAACTGGAGAAAGTACCCCAAATGAGGATTTTGAGATTGATTCAGCCATTAAGAAAAAAGAAAACAAGAAAGGCAGAAGACATATAGATGATATTGATAAAACCAAAATAGCAGGTTACTTTGATGATGATGGCTATGAAATAAATATGGACTTGGTCCCGAAACCATCTCTATGTATAACTTGTCAAAACGATGATAATCCCGAAGAGGAAATGCTCTGCAATTTGACCCGTCATGACCAGAAGAATGCAAATAGCTTTGAATGTTTTGCTTATTTTAAAAAATAAAAAAAAGAAAACACTTGCCAGCTTCTAACCAACTTGCACCCGCAACAAAACCAGCCTTTATGCAGTTTTGGATAAGTTTCATTTTTACTGTGGTTTCAAGTATGCGATATAGGAAAGTTTTGAAAAAGAGAACGGCACAACCGGCAACAAGAGAGCTAACAATTTGGCATGACACTTCTTAACAATTCCGAATTATAAAAAATGAAAAGTGGAGACCAGAAACAACTAAACAAAAACGGGGCGTTACCGAAAAGCCTTATGAGTAGGAAAATATATTATATTAATTAAATGGAAAATAATTTTTTAAATATAATTAACACTCGCCGCAGTGTGCGAAAATTCACCAACGAAACTATTTCGGAAAGCGATATTTGCGAAATTTTAGAAGCAGGCATGAACGCGCCATCAGCAGGGAACGAACAGGCTTGGCAATTTATAGTGATGACCGATAAAAGTGTTATGGAGGAATATTCAAAACTAAACCAAAATGTCGGTTATCTAAAAAATGCTTCAGCAGCCATTTTAGTTTGCGGCGATACTAAATTGGAAAAAAATACCGGGTATCATTTTCACGATTGTTGCGCTGCAACCGAAAATATCTTATTGGCAATACACTCCAAGGGCATGGGCGGGGTTTGGGGCGCTGTCTTCCCAAACGCAATTGACAACATTCGTGAACTTCTTAATTTGCCCGCAAATTTAAAGCCTGTTTCGGTAATTCCTTTCGGACATTTTGAAGGAAAAACGCACGATGTTAAAAGCCGCTACGATAAACAAAAAGTACATTGGAATAAATTTAAAAAGACATGAAAAATAAAATAGGTAAATTAAATTCTTTGTACCCTTTGCCAACCGTGCTGGTAGGTACTGTTATTAATGGCAAACCAAATTATATTACCATGGCTCATGTGGGTGTCCTTAAAGCCAACATTGTTTGTATGGGCATGGCAAAGGTGCATTACAGCGGGCAAGGCATTATAGAAAATAAAACATTTAGTATAAATGTGCCTTCGACCAAACAAACCGTTGTCACCGATTATTGTGGTGTAGTTTCGGGTAAAAACACCGACAAATCCGAACTCTTTACATCATTTTACGGAGTGATGAAAACCGCTCCCATGATTGAGGAATTTGCAGTTAACATGGAATGTAAACTGATAGATCATCTTGATTACGGATCGCATGATATTTTCATAGGAGAAATTGTTAATACTTTTTGCGATGATTCGGTTTTAACTGATGGGAAAATAAATTTAAAGAAAATTGACCCGATATTATTTGATATGAATACAAGGAAATACTGGCAATTGGGCGATTCGTATGCAAATGCCTGGAGTATCGGGAAAACGCACCCGGAATTTTGAAAACACATCTAATTTTACAATACGAATATTATAAACTTCAATGAACATAATCCGCCGCATTTTGAATGCAAAATATGGAGATTTTGAGATTATTGTCGAGATTAATTCAGGAATAGAGAAGGTAAATTTCCCAAAAGAGCTCTAAGCATGGTTCTGGAGTGGTAAGATATTCATAAAAATGAACTGCTTCAAGACTGGGAATTGATAAGAACTACGGGTGAATTTAACAAAATGCAACCTTTAGAATAATGGCTCTGATACTAAATGCAAAATATGCAGAACATAAAGGAGGATACAAGATATTCCTGACTCTTAATACCGGTGACTCTGTTTTGACAGATTTGGAGGATGCAATAAAAAAAGATTCGCGCAAAATATTTATTCCATTGAGAGATAGTGAGTATTTTATAACTTTCAAAGTCAGATTAAATACCATAACCTGATATAATGAAGCTGATTTTGCACCTGATTTTTTGTTTGAATTAGGCAAAAAACAAGAATCACAAAAAATGGAATATGCCTAACATCCCTGCAAAACCAAATCAAGGTTGACAAATCAACTTTTTAAACGAGATAAACAGGAAACATTAAAGCGCAAAAAATAATGAAAATCCATTCAAAGATATTGACCCTGATCATCTTTCTTTTTCTGATAAGTTGTAAAACCAACGAAAATAACGTTTCACCGGATCCTCCCACGCCCACTGATATTGGCAAAGCAAAAGTGTGGCTTACCTGCGGCGATAAATCAAAACTATTCAACAGAGAAGCCGACCTGTCAATACAAGCTCAGGGATCGTCCACCGCGCCAATAATCATTGTTGATACGGTTACAAAACTTCAAACCATCGAAGGATTTGGGGCGGCATTAACGGGTTCTTCTGCGTATCTGTTCAATAAAAAATTGAGCTCTGGCGCGAGACAGACTTTGCTGCGAAAGTTGTTCGACACTGTGAATGGCGCCGGTATTTCCTATTTGCGTTTGACAATCGGCGCTTCCGATTTCTCTCTTTCCGATTTTACTTACGATGATTTACCATCGGGGCAAACTGATTTTTCCTTGCAGTATTTCTCTCTCGCCGGCGATACCAACGATGTGATCCCCATTCTGAAAGAAATTGTTCAGATAACGCCAGAAATCAGTTTGATGGGATCGCCGTGGAGCCCGCCTGCCTGGATGAAAACCAACGGAAATATGAAAGGGGGAAAATTGAAAACTGATTGTTATTCAGTTTATGCCGACTATTTCGTCAGGTATATTCAGGAGATGAAAAGCCGTGGCGTTACAATTACCGCAATAACCCCACAAAATGAACCGCTTTACTTTACGGCGGGTTACCCTTGTATGGAGATGCAACCTGGCGAGCAGGCAACCTTCATAAAAAACCATCTTGGTCCGAAATTTCAGGCATCCGGGATAAATACTAAAATTATAATTTACGATCACAACTGGGATAATACCAACTTTGCGATATCACTCCTCAGTGATGCGGCAGTCAGACAATTCGTTGCAGGCACAGCCTTTCATGGTTACGCCGGCGATGTTTCAGCCATGAGCGCCGTTCATAATGGCTACCCGGATAAGGGACTTTATTTTACTGAGATTTCCGGCGGCGCCTGGGCAACCGATTTCGGCTCCAACCTGATGTGGAACATGAAAAACATCTTTATCGGAACTACACAGAACTGGTCGAAATGCGCTCTTCTGTGGAACCTGGCTCTGGATCAGCAATATGGACCAACAAATAACGGGTGCAGCAATTGCCGGGGCGTTGTCGCCATCAATTCATCCAACGGACAGATTATATTCAATGAAGAGTATTATTCTATTGCCCATTTTTCAAAATTTGTAAGACCCGGGGCGTTCAGAGTTTTGTTAAATATCCCGCAAACACTTAGCGAAATAGGCGCAGTCGCTTTCGTAAACCCCGATGGGTCGAAAGCGATGATGGTTTGCAATTACAGCTCCTCCTCAAAAACCTTTTCGGTTAAACAGGGGGAAAAGAATTTTTCATATTCAATTCCGGCGCTATCTGTAGCTTCTGTTGTATGGTAAGAACTCACACCCAATAACATGAATATTTAATCCATCTCATATTATTAACCATAAACCACTTTTAACTAAACAACAAACCATGAAAAAAAAGTACCCTGATCTTCAAAATTGCCCTAAATTCAGAAGGAGACTAATGCTGCTGGCAGGCATTATGTTGCTTGGCGTCGCTTCGATGTTTGCTCAGACCACTTACCAATACAGTGGCTCTGTTGCCGATAAAACCGGTGAAACGCTGCCTGGAGTAAGCGTTGTCATCAAAGGAACAACCAATGGAGCTGCAACCGATATCAACGGAGCCTTTAAACTTACTTCAACCAAGTCTTCGGAAGTTCTTGTATTTTCCTTCGTTGGATATGTTACCCAGGAAATTAAGGCTACCGCCGACGTTCCATTGAAAGTAGTCCTCGTAAGCAGCACAGTAGGGCTTTCCGAATTAGTAGTTATTGGTTATGGAACGCAGAAGAAAAGCGTTGTCACCGGCGCTATTTCAAAAGTTAAAAGCTCTGATCTGGAGTATATACCGATTGTTCGTATCGAACAGGCGTTGCAGGGAAGAACAACCGGCGTAAGCGTTGCCTCCAGTTCGGGTCAGCCGGGCGCATCCTCAACCGTGAGAGTTCGCGGTACCACCACAATCAATAACAGCAATCCGCTTTACGTTGTTGATGGAGTTCCACTTGATAACGGCGGTATTGACTATTTGAATTCTGACGATATTGAATCCATTGAAGTATTGAAGGATGCAGCATCAGCCGCTATTTATGGAACACGGGCTGCCAGCGGGGTTATCATTGTCACTACAAAGAAAGGCAAAACAGGTAGTTTAAAAGTTGGTTCAGGGAGTATGCAGGTAAGTTTTAATATGTATTATGGCACACAGTCTCCGGCAAAAAAATTAGATTTGTTAAATGCCACCGATTACGCTACGTTACGAAATGAAGCGTCGGTTAATGGAGGCGGACCAATAGTATTTGCCAATCCCTCATCTTTTGGAAGCGGCACCGACTGGCAAAGTACCATTTTCAATAATTCTGCAAAAATTCAAAACTACGAACTAAGTATAAGCGGCGGTAATGATAAATCAACCTATTATACGTCACTGGGATATTATTCGCAGGAAGGCGTAGTTGCTACATCCATAAGTAATTATCAAAGGCTTAACCTGCGGTTTAACTCGGCGCATAAAGTAAAGGATTGGCTTAGGTTTGGCAATAACCTTGGGTATTCGCATATTAAAAGTAAAGGATCGCTTAATACAAACAGCGAGTATGGTGGTCCCTTGTCTTCGGCAATCAACCTCGATCCAATAACTCCGGTAATCATCACTGATCCTGCTATTGCCAATGCCCCGCCTTACAGTACTTTTCCAGTAGTGAGGGATGCTAATGGAAATCCTTATGGTATTTCTACTATAGTTGTCCAGGAAATGACAAACCCGCTGGCTTACATTAAGACCCGTCAAGGCAATTTCGGATGGTCGGATAATCTTATTGGCAATATTTACGCGGAAATTGAGCCAATCAAAGGGTTCAAAGTAAGATCGGATTTTGGCGCAAAGCTCGCTTTTTATGGGGATGAAAGTTTTTCCCCTGTTTCATATCTGAATGCTTCAACCATTACATCCAATAACTCATATTTCCGCGCCAGTAACAGAGCATTTATATGGAACTGGGAAAATACGGCTTCATATACCCGGAGCTTTGGAAAACACAATGGAACAGTTCTTATTGGGACAAGTGTTTACGTTGAAAATTACGTCGGCGTGAACGCTACCTACAAAAATTTGCCTGTCAATACTTTTGAAGAAGCTTCAATGAACTACAATGTGGTGGCTTCTGATAGAATTGGCGGCGGCTGGGAATCGCCAGACCATAAGGTTAGCTCATTATTTGCCCGCGTGATTTACAACTATAACGAAAAGTACCTGTTTACCGGTATTATTCGCCGCGACGGCTCCTCGAGGTTTGGAAGTAACAACAGATATGGTACTTTTCCTTCGGCTTCAGTTGGCTGGGTAGCCACGCGCGAAAAATTCTGGCCTGAAAATAAAGTTGTTACGTTTGTGAAAATCCGCGGTTCTTATGGCGTGAATGGTAATGATAATATTGGCGATTTTCAATATTTATCAACTGTGGGCGGCGGCAGAAATTATACTTTCGGAAATGACAATTATGTAATCGGTTACAGCCCCAATGCGCCTGCCAATCCCGATTTGAAATGGGAACAAACCAGTCAGTTGGATATTGGACTCGAAGCCACATTTTTTGAGAATATTACTTTGGTTTTCGACTGGTTTAATAAAAAAACCTCCGGAATGTTGCAGCCGGTTATTTTACCCGGTTACATTGGCGCTAATGGATCGCCTACCGGAAATGTGGGTTCAATGTCAAATAAGGGCGTTGAACTGGAATTGGGCTATCATAAAAAATTTGGCGAATTCGATCTGAAATTCAGTGGAAATGCTTCTTACTTGAAAAATGAAATTACCGACCTCGGAACCGTCGAATATATTTCGGGCGCTACTTTCCAGTCAAGCAGTTATGAAATCAGCCGGTTGGCAGTGGGGCATCCCATGGGCGCTTTCTATGGTTTTGAAGTGATCGACATCTTTCAGTCAATGTCGAAAGTTCAGGCTTATGTTGATAAAAACGGAAACATGATTCAACCCAATGCAAAACCGGGCGATTTTCGCTATGCCGATTTGAATGGCGATGGAAAGATAGATGCGAATGACCGCAAATTTATCGGAGATCCAACGCCAACATGGTCGTATGGTTTCACGCTTAATACCGCTTTTATGGGATTTGATCTTTTGGTTTTCTGCCAGGGCGTAGCAGGCAATGATGTATTCAACGGATTGCGCCGTTTAGATATGCCAACAGCTAACTGGACTTCGGATGCGTTAGGTCGTTGGACAGGAGTGGGAACATCAACCGATTATCCAAGGCTGGTTATTGGCGACCCAAATGGAAATTTCAGCAAGCCGTCAACATTTTTCCTGACAAATGGCGCATATTTCAGATTTAAAACAATTCAATTAGGCTATACATTTCCCAAGACGATTGTTAGCAAGATTGGTTTACAGCTCCTTAGAATCTATGTCACAGCCAACAACCTTATCACAATTACGAAATACAAGGGTTATGATCCGGAAATCGGCGGAGCCAGTTACGGCATTGACCGCGGCGTTTATCCGCAAGCCCGTTCGTTTATGATTGGATTAACAGTTACTATTTAATCACCTCTAAAAATGAAACCAATGAAAAAATTTAATTTATATCTGAGTACATTGATCCTGGGGATTCTTATCATTAATGGCTGCTCAAAAGAATTTCTGAATGTTGAACCCAAAGGCACCACTTTGGAAACCAACTATTATAAAAATGCCGAAGAAGCGTTTAATGGTCTGGTTTCATGCTATGATCCGCTTGGAACCGAATGTTGGGGAAAAGACGTTTATGCTTGTAAAGTAGGGGCGCTCAACTCTGCCTCCGATGATTGTTACGCCGGCGGCGGAAGTTCTTCAGACGTACCTACATGGCAAGTCTGGAATAACTATACAATTGACGCGGCTATCGGTATCCAGGCAGCTTTCTGGGGCAGAAATTTCACCGGCGTTTATCGGGTTAATACCCTCCTTTCAAAACTTCCCAATGTATCTATGAGTGACACTCTGAAAGCAAGATTTATTGCTGAATGTAAGTTTCTGAGGGCATTTTATTATTTTGACCTGGTACGACTCTTTAAAAACGTTCCCCTTTTTACCGCGCCTCTCCTTCCCAGTGAATTCTTTAAGGTAACGCAAGCTTCGCCCCAGGCGGTATATGCGCAGGTTGAAAAAGATCTGAGCGAAGCCATCGTAGATCTTCCGGTACAAGTTGACGCCGCTGAAAACGGGCGCGTTACAAAAATGGCTGCCCTTGCCTTGTTGGGCAAAGTGATATTGTTTCAGAACGATGAAGCCCGGATGATTGAGGCAGCCGATTTGTTTGAACAGGTGAACAGTTACCCCAATTATGCACTTTTGGCAGACTTTGGATTGATTTTCCGCCCGGATAATAAATTCAACAGCGAGTCAATTTTCGAAATTGTTCATACATCTAAAGCTATGTCGGGCTGGGAGGCTTGGCCAAACTTCGAGGGAAGCATTTATACACAGATGTGCGGTCCGCGCGCTTATACCGGACCAACATATGTGGCAAGCTGGGGATTTAACCCCATTACCCTCGACCTCGTTAATCTTATGAAAAATGATCCGAGATACAAATACACAATCGTCAATATTGACAGTATGAAAACAGCCGGATTGTGTAATTATGAAAAAGGTTACCAGAATACCGGATATTTTGTGGCAAAGTATGCCCCGTTATTGGAGTTTCGAACACAAATCGGAGGCGACCCTATGTTAAACTATCCAAACGATATTATGGAGATCCGGTTGGCTGATACTTATCTGATGGAAGCTGAGGCATTGGTGCGCGGCGGCGGAAATTTAGGAAGGGCGCAGGATTATTTAGACCGCGTTCGGGCGCGTGTCGGACTGCCTTCAATACCAGCCACACTGGAGAATATTTATCAAGAGCGTCGTCTCGAACTTGCAACCGAAGGTCATCGCTGGTTCGACCTTGTTCGCACCGGACAGGCTGCTACCGTTTTGGCTGGCAAAGGTTTTAAGCCAAATAAAAACGAAATATTGCCAATTCCTCTCGCCGAACTTTCAAATACAATGCTGGTTCAGAACCCGGGGTATTGATTTTTTGAGAATCATAATTTGGCTAAAGCCCGGAATATAAGCAACTTGAATTGCTCCGACCTTAAGGTCGGGGCAATTTATAATCAGCATCTTAGTTGGCTTTGCCAAATTTTCCTTAGTTTTCGGAGTAGGCTCAAATATTAATAAAAATGCTTTTTGAAGAATACGCTTATTTCAACTTTCAATTTCCGGAACCTCAGTATTTGGAAGCTAAACACACGCATTTGGCTTGTATAAAGAAATTCATACCCCATAATACAAAAATTGCTATTGATGCTTTCGCAGGCTCTCAATCAGTAGCCTTCCTTTTTAAACAATTAGGATTTAAAACAATCACAAATGATTTTTTAAACTTCAATAATCAAATTGGATTAGCTCTGATTGAAAATAAAGATATAAAATTGAATGCCGAAGATTTGAAACTTCTTTTTCAGCCTGCTAAAAACAAAAGAGATTTTGAACTTATTGAAAACATTTTTACAAATGTTTTTTTTGAAAAAGAAGAAGCTCAGTTTCTGGACAATTTTAGAGCAAACATTCCTACGCTTGAAAATCACATAAAGCAAGCGGTTGCTTTTGCCGTGATTAACCGAAGTATGACAAGAAAAATTACCATGTGCCATTTTGGACATACTCAAGCTTTGGTTTATGCAGCAGACCCTGAAAGAATTAAACGCAGTAGAAGTTTGATTAGACCTATCAAGGAAATATTTGAAGAAATACTCCCTACGTATAACAACGCCGTTTTTGACAACAAACAAGAAAACCACAGTTTCAATAAAAATATCCTTGAGCTGCTTATATCAGTTGGTAACGTTGATTTAGCATATTTTGATCCACCATATTGCTACAGTCACGCAGACTATCAAGGTTTTTATCATTTGCTTGAAACTTACACTGAATTTTGGAAAGATAAAGAATTTATTAATGGAATAAAACGCTCCGAACCCCAGCTTATTAGTGGATTTGATAAGAAAAGGGATGTTGTAAACTCATTTGAAAAGCTCTTTGAACTTTCAGAAAAAATTCCAAATTGGTTAATAACTTACAATAATCGTAGTTATCCAGGAATTGAAGAATTTGAAAAATTGATTTCAAAATATAGAGAGGTAAAGGTTGAAGCAAAAATATATCAAAATGGGAGAGGCGGCAAAGGAAGTGTAGCAGGCAGTCAGGAAATTTTATTCGTTTGCACACCAAAGAAAAAACATTTTTTTAATTAAAGATCGACAAGAAATCGCAAATGAAAAATTTTAACTACTGGGACGAATTAAGCAAAAGCGGAAAATTGGAAGAATTCAGTTCTGATAAAAGTGGAAACGACATTGGGTAAGCGCCGCCACCGAAAAGCAACCGCCAAACCGCTAATAGATTTCGTCCTTTCAGGGCTAACGTCAATTTATAACAATAAACAAATATGTGTCTAACTTTTTACTTGAAATAAAGGGATAAGCAGGAATGAAAAATTACGGATTGCTAGTATTACTTCTGATCCCGCTGTTCGCCCCGGCTCAGAAATTCAATGGCGGGATTATCGCCGGCGGCGTTGTAAGCCAGATTGACGGGGATACCTGGGTGGGGTACCATAAATTCGGTTATCTTGCCGGGGCTTTCGTAAGCCTGAAGTTATCGCCTCGTTCATCATTTCAGTTAGAGATGGAATATATACAGAAAGGCAGCAGGCTAAACGCCGACTCTGTTACAAATGCCGGAAACACCTACATTATGCGGCTGCATTATCTCGAAATTCCGTTGTTATATCAGTTTACTTTTGCAAAGCGGGTCCAGGCGGAAATTGGTCCGGCGGCTGATGTACTGCTTGGCTACTATGTAGAATCTAATGGAATGGAAACAGATGTAACAGTGCCTTACCGAACTGTCACCCTAAGCGGTATCGCGGGTATTTCGTGCTTCATTACCGATCATCTCAAAGCAGATTTCCGGTTCAATTATTCCTTAATTTCGATTAACAGCGGCTATGTAAATGGAGCGCGGAAAATTTTATTCGAAACAGGGCAGTATAACAACGTTTTGTCGCTGGCTTTGATCTGGTATTTTAAACCAAGAGATTACTAAAATATTTTATTTGAAGGCTCCGAAAAATCAAAAAACAATAACCCCCCAGGACGCAAAGACTTTATGACGAAACACAAAATAATTGTCGGTATCACCGGAGCAAGCGGCGCCATTTACGGCAAATTATTGCTTGAACGCTTTCAGAAATTGCAGGATCAGATTGAATCCATTGGAGTCATTTTTTCGGAAAATGCAATCTCAGTCTGGAGGTATGAACTAAACGAAGATCCTCATTCTGTAATAGTAGAATCCATCAGAGGAATAGGGGCAGAGATGAAAGTTTACCGCCCTGATGATTTCTTTGCCCCCATGGCGTCCGGATCCGCAGGTTACGACGTCATGATCATTTGCCCGTGTACAATGGGAACGCTTGGGCGGATTACTGCCGGCATTTCAAATGATTTGATAACCCGTGCAGCCGACGTCATGCTTAAGGAGAGAAAGAAACTTATATTGGTTCCACGCGAAACTCCTTATAATCTAATCCACCTTGGCAATATGAAACTTCTTACCGAGGCAGGCGCCATTATTTGTCCCGCAACGCCATCGTTTTACAGCAAACCTGCAAACATTGACGAACTAATTATGACTGTTGTTGATCGTATTATTAAATTGGCAGGATTTGAAATTCCCGGATACGGTTGGGGAGAGAAATAATTAAATCGCCCGTATTGTTTTCATAAAATGCAAATAACCTGTCCTTTCTACCGCTGTGCCTGAAAATAACCGGCTGAATATTTCGGGCGTGAGGTGAAGCCAATCGTTTTTTTTCATTCCGAGTAATTCCGACGAGGGAGAGAATCCGGGGAAATTATCAGGCTTTGCAAACCTGTTATAGGGACAAACATCCTGACAAATATCGCAACCGAAAATGCGATTGTTAAATTTACCCCTTAAATAATCTGGCGTCTCCTCTTTCTTTTCGACAGTGTAATAAGAGATACATTTCCGAATATCGAGTTGGTATGGCGTGTTCAGCGCTCCAGTGGGACAGGTTTCGACACATCGCCTGCAATCGCCGCAATGATCGGTTTCAAGGGCATCCGGAATCAATTCAAGGTTTGTAAAGATAATGCCGATAAAGAAAAATGAACCGGCTGTTTTATTGATAATCAGGGTGTTTTTTCCCTGCCAGCCAACGCCGCAGCGTTGCGCCCAGACTTTTTCAAGCGCTGCGCCGGAATCAACGAATGTTTTTGCTTTTACTTCCCTGCCCGACTTTTCCAAAAAGTTTACCAGCATCTCCATTTTCTGCCGCATGATCCAATGATAGTCGTTTCCGTAAGCATATTTTGCAATTATAAAATTATCCTCCTCCGGAATAATTCCGGCAGGATAATAGTTCATCAGCAGGGCAATCACCGATTTTGTTCCTTTTAGAACAAGGTCTGGATTTAGCCGCTTTTCAAGAAAATTTTCAAGATAAGTAAATCCGGCATGACCTTTTCGCCGTATAAAATCTGTATAAAACGATCTAAGATATTCCAGCGATTCATTCCGGGCAAAACCACAAAATGAAAACCCCAGCCTCAGCGCCTCCTCCGAAATGCTCCGTTCAAACCAGTAATTTTCCATTCGTCCTTCGTCCTTCGTCCTTCGTCCCTCGTCCTTCGTCCTTCGTCCTTCGTC
>JBAXRP010000105.1:0-13840 GCA_037131145.1 Bacteroidota bacterium | reverse complement strand
GTCTCATAAAGTCTCTTTCAATAATCATGTCATCCCTACGGGATTCTGTTGCAAAACCAATCTTTTCAATCTATAATCATGTCATCCCTACGGGATTCTGTTGCAAACTCAATCATTTCAATCTATAATCATGTCATCCCTTCGGGATTTGGCGACCAATCAACATTTTGTCTAATCGAAGTTTTTGCAAACCCCGAAGGGGTGAAATGATTATAGAAAGAATTGAAAGACCCGTTTTAAACCCCGAAGGGGTGAAATTATTCTTCATAATACCAGCTATATCCATACTTATTTGCAACTTTACCAAAGCAGATAAGCAGTTTTTATTATTCAACAATTTCACCATTTCGCTAACAATATCTGGCTTCTGCGGAGCCGAAAGACTCAGCTTTTGCCATTTTGCCATTTCACTATTTCACAATTTCGTATGCGTCTATTATCCTGCTCACCAGCTTATGCCTGATTATATCACTTTTATCAAGGGTTATAAAACCAATTCCGGGGATGTTCTGAAGGATTTGATTGGCGTGTATCAGTCCGCTAACCTGATTTCTGGGAAGGTCAATCTGAGTAATATCGCCGGTGACAATAAATTTGGCTGAAGACCCCATTCTCGTTAGAAACATTTTGAGCTGACCTGGAGTAGTGTTTTGCGCCTCATCGAGAATGGCAAAGGCATTGTTGAGGGTTCTTCCCCGCATGAAAGCCAGAGGCGCTATTTCAATAACCCGGTCTTCAATATATTGAATCAGTTTCTGGGTGGGAAGCATATCGCCCAGCGCATCGTAAAGCGGTTGCATGTACGGATCGAGTTTTTCTTTCAGGTCGCCGGGAAGAAATCCCAGATTTTCGCCGGCTTCAACAGCAGGTCGCGTAAGAATTATGCGAGCAATCTCTTTGTTTTTAAGAGCCCGCACTGCAAGCGCTACCGCAGTGTAGGTTTTACCAGTGCCTGCCGGACCAATGGCAAATACAAGGTCGTTCTTCATGCTGGTTTCAACAAGCTTTTGCTGATTGGCAGTGCGGGCGCGGATTAACATGCCGTTTTTCCCATGAACCAACACATCCGACTGACCGTTCTCAATCGAACCAGGCGCTTCACCGCCAGCCGAGAGAATTAATGAAATGTCAGTATCTGTAAGTCTTCCGAATTTCTCGAAGTGAAGAAGCAGTGAGAAAAATTTCTTTTCAAAATCAACCAGGTCTGTCTCCTCTCCAAAAGCCTTAACAAAATTGTCGCGCGAGATGATTTTTATTTTCGGATAAAAATGGCGAACTACTTCAAGATTATGGTCATTGGCGCCAAAAATATCCAACGGGTGAAAGGATTCAATACTGATTGTTTTCTCGCTCATGAAATAGTTGTACCTTTGAATACGCAAAAGTACGATTTTTTCAATGGCTATAATAACGAATACCAGTGATTGGGGACACAAGGATCATTATGCAGGCGCTGTAAAAGGCGCCATTTACCGCTCTTTTCCAGAGGCGCGCATCATAGACATTTCACACGATATTCCCTCCTTTGATTTGAATCAGGCGGCTTTTATCATAAAACATTTCTACCGCGATTTTCCCGAGGGTACCATACATATTATCGCTGTAAACGGCGAAGCGTCAATTCAAACGCCGCATACTCTCGTGTTTCATCACGGACATTATTTTATCGGAGCCGACAATGGCGTCTTTTCGTTAATCTTCGACGATAAACCATTTAAAATTATAGAGATTGATATCATTCAGGATTCTGATTACTTCACTTTTCCGGCTCGCGATGTTTTTGTAAAAGCAGCCTGCCATATTGCTGCGGGGAAACCAATTGAGGAACTTGGTCCTGCAAGAGAAAAAGTGATGGAGAAAATGGCTTTTCGCCCGGTAATTCAGGGCGATATGATTAAGGGGCATGTTTGTTATATTGATAACTATGGAAACGCCTTTACCAATATTTCCGAATCTCTTTTCCGATCGGCAGTGAATACCCGCCGTTTTGCGATAACTTTCAGATCTCCCAATTACCGGATTTCGGCAATCAGCTCTTCATACAAAGATGTACCCCAGGGCGAAATGCTCGCTCTGTTTTCTACCGCAGGGTTGCTCGAAATTGCTATACGCGACGGGAAAGCGAGTACTCTCCTCGGTCTGAAACCCGATCAGCAAATTATGATCGAAATTCTTTGAATCACACTTTACCTGACACTTCTGGAATGGATAAAATTAAAAACATTGCTCTGGTTGCGCATGATAACCGGAAAAAAGACATGGTGGAATGGGTTGAATTCAACTACAAAACCCTTCTTGGACATCAACTTATTTGCACCGGAACAACCGGCAGGCTTGTTGAACAAACAATTTTGAACAAACTTGAAGAAGACGAGCAAATTACATATCAAATTGTCAAACTGAAATCCGGTCCGCTTGGCGGCGATCAACAACTCGGAGCAATGATCTCCGATGGTAAAATTGACCTGCTTATCTTTTTCTGGGATCCAATGCAACCCCAGCCCCATGACGTGGATGTGAAAGCTTTGCTTAGAATCACAGTCGTCTATAATATCCCTACAGCATGTAACCGATCAACTGCCGATTTCATGATCTCTTCACACCTTCTTAAAGAGTCTTATGAACCCAGCCTTGTTGATTACGCCAAGTATATTTCCCGCCAAATGCCTTAATTTCATAAACCTTTCCGGCTGCTGAAGCCCGAAAATTCTTAATTTTGCACCCCGCTAACCACCGAGACGGATGTTTACACTGTTTATCAAAGAGGTCAAAGGTTTTCTTACATCGCTCATAGGATATATCGTAATGATTGTATTCCTTTTGATGACCGGTCTCTTTCTTTGGGTCTTTCCATTGGAATTTAATGTTCTCGATTATGGCTTTGCCAGCCTCGATGGACTTTTTCTGCTGGCGCCTTTTATCTTCCTGTTCCTTATTCCCGCAATTACAATGCGGTCTTTTGCCGACGAAAAGAAGAGCGGCACAATTGAACTACTGATGACCCAGCCGCTCACCGATCTACAGGTTGTGCTGGCAAAGTACTTTGCCGGAGTGGCTCTCGTTATTTTTTCTCTGATTCCCACCCTCGTTTACTGTTTTTCCGTTTATCAACTCGGGCTGCCAAAAGGCAACCTCGATTTGGGAAGTATCTGGGGTTCTTATATCGGACTATTTTTTCTCGGAGCCAGTTTTGTTTCAGTTGGAATTTTTGCCTCCTCCATTACCGACAACCAGATCGTCTCATTTATTCTCGCTCTCTTCATCAGTTTCCTTCTTTACATGGGATTCGAATTTATCTATTCATTCGTATTGTCAGGTAAAACAGGGCTGATTGTCCAGTCGCTGGGATTAAGCGCCCATTATTCATCCTTGAGCCGGGGAGTTATTGATACCCGCGACCTGGTTTATTTTATCAGCGTTACCGCTGTTTTTATCCTGCTTACCAAATTGTCGCTGGAAAGTAGAAAATGGTGAAATGGTGAAATTGCAAAATCTTTTACAAAGAATCTTCCGGCTCCACTGGAGCCAAATATTGATAGAGAAAAGGTGAAATTTTGAATAGCAGAAAAAAAAATATTAAAAGAGGGAATATTATCAGGCTTCTGCTGAGCATTGCTATTATCATTTTGCTCAACATCATTGCCGCCTTTATATTTACTCGTTTTGACCTTACCGCCGAAAAACGCTATTCGCTGTCGCCCGCAACCAAAACAGCGCTGAAGAATCTGAATGATATCGTCTTTTTCAAGATTTACCTCTTCGGCAACCTTCCTCCCGGATTTCAACGATTGTCGAACGAAACCCGTGAAATGCTTGATGAATTCAGAGCTTATAGCGATAATATCCAATATGAATTTGTCGATCTTTCTAAAATTCCAAATGAAAAGGATCGTAATGACGCCTACCGTTTGCTGGTAGAACGCGGACTTCAGCCCACCGACCTGCGGGTTAATAACAAGGGCGAATCCTCACAACTTATTATTTTCCCCGGAGCCTTCGTTTCTTATCGTGGCAAGGAACTGCCAATTCAACTTTTAATGGCGCAGTTGCAACAGGATCCCAATATGGTACTAAATAATTCTATTCAAACGCTTGAATATAATCTGGCAAGCGTCATGAAAAACCTTACCACCGTTATTAAACCGCAGATAGCCATTATCGAGGGTCATGATGAACTTGATAAACAAGAATCATTCGACCTGCAAAACTCACTGTCCGACTTCTATAACGTTGAGCGCGTAACCATAAACAATAAAATTACCAGCCTTGCAATCAGAATTAAAACCGATTCGGCACACGACGCCCTTATAAATAAGTATCGGGCAATTATCATTGCCAAACCCAGAAAAGCATTCGATGAGCGTGATAAATTTTTGATTGACCAGTTTATTATGCGGGGCGGTAAGGTTCTTTGGCTTATAGATCCTGTATTTGCCAGTATGGATAGCCTCCAGAAATATAATACAACGATGGGGCTTCCGAATGATGTGAACCTGGAAGACATGCTGTTCAATTATGGCGTCCGTTTAAACGCTAACCTCGTTCAGGATCTCAGCGCACTGCCGATTCCGGTGAAAACCGGGCAGGTCGGTAACCAACCGCAAATGGACTTTTTCAAATGGTGGTTTTTCCCGGTAATTATTCCTTCTATCAGTCATCCCATAGTGAATGGGCTTAATGCAATCAAAACGGAATTTCTTAGCACCATTGATACGGTGACAGCTTCCGGGGTGAAAAAAACTTATTTGCTGGAAACCTCGAAATATGCAAGAACAGTTAATGCCCCTACACTTATTGATCTCGAAATTTTAAAGAAGAAACCTAACGAGCGGGCATTCAATAAAGGTCCGTTCCCAATTGCAGTACTCCTCGAAGGAATATTTACTTCTGCATTTTTATACAGAATACCTCCCGAACTTTCCGAAAATCCTGATCTTGCTTTCAGGGCAAAAAGCAAACCAACCAAAATGATTGTAATAGCCGACGGCGACATAGCAAAAAATCAGTTCCACTTTTCCCAGGGTTATGCTTTACCGCTCGGTTATGATCAATATACAAGACAAACTTTTGGAAATAAAGAATTGCTGTTAAATTCAGTTAATTATTTATGCGACGAAACCGGACTGATTTCTGTCCGTTCGCGTGAATTGAAACTCCGGATGCTCGATACCGAACGAATTGATAAACAACGTTTGTTCTGGCAACTAATCAATACCGTAGTTCCGGTTCTGATAATTATCGCATTCGGACTTGTTCTTTCGCGGATACGCCGGCGTATATACACTCGCTCCACCACAAAAATTTCCTCATGAAGAAAAACAGAAATTTTGTCATCTTATTCGTAATTCTGGCAATAATAACGCTGGTATTGTGGCTTTCCCAATCGCCAAATACCTTCCGGCGTTCATTGAGCAATTTTAAACTCGATGATTCTTCTAATGTGACAAAGATTTTCATTGGAGATAAAAACAACAACAGCGTTATACTTACAAAAATTGGTTTTGGCAAATGGATGGTGGATGACAAATTTCCGGCTCAGAAATTATCTGTTGAGTTGTTGCTGAAAACAATGGTGGATATTGAGGTTTCGCAACCGGTTGCTAAGGCGGCTCACGACAATATCATCAAGGAAATGGCTGTAAATGCCGTGAAAGTTGAAATATACCAGCAGGTATATCGCCTAAACCTTTTTGGCAGAATTAAATGGTGGCCTCATGAAAAATTGACAAAGGTTTTTTACGTCGGCGGCGCCACGCCCGACAACCAGGGTTGCTTTATGCTTATTGAACATTCATCAGAGCCATACATTGTCTTTCTTCCGGGATTCAGGGGTTTTGTCTCTCCCAGATTTAGCCCGATTGAAAAATACTGGCGCGATTACAATGTTTTTAAAACCCAGATTCCTGAAATCGCCTCGGTTAAAGTTGAAGTTCCTGAAACGCCACAATACTCATATCTGGTTAAAAATAACGGAAATGACAGATTTTCAATATTTTCAATCAGTGATAACAAACCATTGCCGGGCTACGATACTCTCAAACTCCTGAATTTTCTGTCGGGATTCAGAAACCTGAACTATGAAGCGTTGATTAACGATATGGATAAAACACGCAAGGATTCAATCATCGCCTCCACACCTTTCATCATAATCACTTTAACCGATAAAGCAGGGATTTCAAAAACCATAAAAACTTACCATAAAAAAGGTCCCGACGATCAAACTGACCCCGACGGTCGCCCTATGCCTTATGATCTCGACCGGCTTTATGCTCTCGTAAATGATGGCAGGGACTTTACGCTCATTCAGTATTATAACTTTGATAAAGTATTACGTCCGTTACCTTTCTTTATCAAGGAGTCCACCGACAAATAGATTACTGGAATTGCCCCGTTTTTCTTTAAAAGATCCGAATGAAAGACCGAATCCATAACCGAATATTCTGGCTTTCGTCAATGGCGATCTCTTTTTTCCTTCCGGTTTTTGGAAGAATACTTCCGCTAATCATTTTGATCATGGTTTTAAACTGGATGATAAATGCCAGGATCGGAAAAAATATAAGTCTCCTGTTCAGAGAAAAAAAACGCCTTCAAACTCTCTCGTTTGCCTTGATTTACATTCTTTATGTGGCTGGGTTGTTATATACCTCTAATTTTGATTATGCCTGGTTCGATCTTGAGGTGAAGTTTTCATTGCTTATCTTTCCATTGATTTTCGCAACCACTCCATGGCCCATTCTGTCTCCTTATCAATATCTTTCTGTTTTATGGGCATTTGTGGCAGGTTGCATGATCGGCGCTTTTATCATACTTGGTCATGCTGCATTTAACCTTTTTTCATACAATTATTCCGGTTCATTTTATTATACAAAACTGGCGTGGTACTTTCATACATCATACCTCGCCATGTACTACAATTTCGCCATTAGTTTTCTTCTTCTAAGTTTACTCCGCGACCGTCGCCCGACTTTGGCTAAAATCCTTTTCATCGGAGGAATGGTCATATTTTTTATATGGATGATACTGCTTCTATCATCCAAAGCCGGACTTATTACCTTGGCGTTGATTTTGATCGGATCTGTTTTTTATTGTTGGTTTATTCTTAGAAATTTCCGGGCGGGAACCGCCATCATTGGGATAGGGCTAATAGTTTTTCTTTCCGGTTATTTGATCTCTCCGGTAGCGTTTTCTCGTATTTCGGCTGCTGAACATGCTATGGCAAATAATAGCAACATCAACCGGATAAACCCCGAAAGCAATGCCGACCGTATGGTAGTATGGACAACGGCGGTTGAGATTATCGGGAATAATTTTCTTTTTGGCGTTGGAACCGGCGATGTAAAGGACGCCTTGCTCGAAGGATACGGGAAACGAAATGCAATACCGGCGTTGCAACATAAATACAACGCACATTGTCAATACCTTCAAACTTTTATAACACTTGGTATAACGGGGTTTTTACTTTATATCCTGCTTTTTATCCTGCCGTCAATCTTCGCACTGAAATCAAAACACTATTTGTATCTGGCTTTTTTATTGATTTTTGCAGTAAATACACTCACAGAATCTATGCTCGAAGTTCAGGCTGGTGTGATTTTCTATGCTTTTTTTAATATCATTCTTTTTACACACTCCGGCGCTTTCAGTAGTGAGGCGCACATTAAAACAAAAGCGGGGACCCGGTTTCCCGAATCCCCGCCTGAATCAAAATAACCCGGTCAGTTTTTAAACAAGGCCTTGCGCCATCATGGCATTAGCAACCTTCACAAAACCGCCAATGTTGGCTCCTTTAACATAGTTGATGAAACCATCGGGCTCGGTTCCCCATTTCACGCAATTTTTGTGAATGTCAATCATGATGTTGTGCAAGCGCATGTCAACTTCTTCACGCGTCCATGATAAACGCATAGAGTTTTGTGACATTTCGAGACCCGATGTAGCAACGCCGCCGGCGTTGGCAGCTTTGCCAGGTCCGTAAAGAATCTTCTTCTCGATATAGATCTCAATAGCTTCGGGCGTTGAAGGCATATTCGCGCCTTCGGAAACACAGAAACAACCATTTGCCATCAGGTTTCTTGCGTCGTTACCGTCAATTTCATTCTGTGTTGCGCTCGGAAGAGCAATGTCGCACTTTACTTCCCATGGGCGTTTACCAGCTACATAAGTTGCTTCGGGATATTTGTCGCAATATTCCTTTATACGTCCACGCTTCACATTTTTCAGATGCATGACGAATGCCAGTTTGTCGGCGTCAATACCCTTGGGATCGTGAATGTAACCTTCGGAATCGGACAAAGTAACAACTTTACCGCCGAGCAATGTAGCTTTTTGGGTAGCATACTGCGCTACGTTTCCTGATCCGGAAACTGTAACGGTTTTGCCTTTGAAATCAAGACCGCGGGTTTTCAGCATTTCTTCAGCAAAGTAAACCTGACCATAACCGGTAGCTTCAGGGCGAATCAATGAACCACCCCATTCCAAACCTTTTCCGGTGAGAACGCCGGTGAATTCATTGCGGAGCCTTTTGTACTGGCCAAACATAAAGCCGATTTCGCGACCGCCTACGCCAATATCGCCGGCTGGTACGTCAGTATCCGGTCCAATGTGACGCTGTAACTCGGTCATCAAACTCTGGCAGAAACGCATTACTTCATTATCGCTCTTCCCTTTGGGATCGAAATCGCTGCCGCCCTTGCCACCGCCCATAGGCAATGTGGTAAGACTATTTTTCAGCACCTGCTCAAAGGCAAGAAATTTCAGGATGCCCAGATTTACCGTCGGGTGGAAACGCATACCGCCTTTATAAGGACCAATTGCGCTGTTCATTTCGATGCGGAAACCGCGGTTTATCTGAATTTCACCCTTATCATCCAGCCAGGGTATGCGGAAAATAATGATGCGCTCGGCCTCTGCCATCCGTTCCAGAATTTTTGCCTGCTTGTACTTTGGATTTTCTTCAATGAAAGGAATCAATGATTCGGCAACTTCCATTATGGCTTGATGAAATTCTTTTTCTCCCGGATTCTTGGCTATAATCCTGGCCATGAATTCGTCGAGGAGCTTTTTTAACATGTCGTTGTTCATAGTAAATTGATTAAATTAATGAATTAAATTGATGAGATTTTTAAGCGTTAAATATTTCACAATATTAAGGATTTTTCTTTCTGATCTGTCATTTTTTGCAAAAAAAAATTCTTAATCACCTATATTTCAAAAAGATAAGAATATAACTTATAGCTATAAGTAAAATACCTACATCATTATACGTAATGGGAACAGTAAAAGTAAATTTTAAAAAACATGGGGTTCATTATTACAGCCATTTGGAAATGATGAAAAGAATATACTAATTTTGAGCCCTCTTTCATCCAAAATCTCATGACGCCCCCCAGCTCCAACGACCAGTCAGACAACTCAACACCCAATATTTCGGACATTAACCATCTCTTTTATGAAAATCGCGAAAGGTTAAAAGAGCTTGCCGCCATCAATGGAACAACAGCTATTATCAAAGGAGGGAAGCCGATTCCGGAAACTTTACAGGCTATTGTTAACATACTGCCAGCCGCGTGGCAATATCCTGAATTTACTGTGGCGCGAATCCGGTTTGATGATGATGAATTCTCAAGTCCCGGCTTTAATGAAACTGAATGGAAACAGTCTCAGTTATTTGAAACCATTGATAATATCCGCGGGGAACTTACGATTTGTTACACCAAAATGTTCCCAAACTCTTCTGAAGGACCTTTCTTAAAAGAGGAACGTAACCTGCTCCTCAACGTGTCGGGACTGATTGAGGGATATCTCAATGGCGTGAAAGGCCGCGAGGGACGCTACATTACCCGCGAACGCCTCAAGGAACTCACAGCAATCAACCAGACTACTGCAATCCTGCGAACCGGTAAACCGATAGAAGAAGCTTTGCATCAGATTTGTCTGCTTCTTCCCAAAGCCTGGCAATATCCCGAATCTGCTGTTTGTCGCATCAGATATGGAAATATTGAAGTGAAAAGCCCTGGCTTCAGAGAATCGGAATGGACTCAAAAGCAATCCTTTGAAACTATTGATAATTATCAAGGTTATATTCAGATTTGCTATCTGAAAGGATATCAGCCCTCTTTCGAAGGTCCGTTCCTCGAAGAAGAACGCCATCTGATGATAAACCTTGCAAACCTCATCACCGGATACCTTAATTCACTCAAGGGAAAAGCAATTCTTCGCCGCACGATGCACAAAGATTTCATCGAGCCGAAAATTGATCCATCAGCTCCGGTAAAATATAGCAGGCAATTGCTTCAGACTTTTCTAAACCGGACAAACCAAAACCGTGATATTTATCACGACCTGATGCCGTTCAAAGTAAAGGAAATTCTGCTCGTCGCTAATTTATATGACGCCTATTCCATAGAAAAAGAAGGACGTTTCTCAGAGCATGTTCTCGGTGAATTTTACTCCCTCAGCCTCGGTAGCATGCCGCGGATTACCGGCGTATCTACCAGCGATGAAGTGATGGAACAACTCAGCATCAAGCACTACGACCTGATTATTATCATGATCGGAACCGACAAACATTTCCCACTCGAATTAAGTAAAAAGGTCAAGTCCCAGTATCCGTATATTCCGGTTTTCCTTCTTCTTAACAGTAATTCGGATGTGGCAGTTTATGAAGAAGAACCGGAAAATCTTACATGGATTGATCGAGTTTTCGTCTGGAATGGCGATTCCAAGATATTTTTCGCGATGATCAACTATCTCGAGGATAAAATCAACGTTGAAAATGATACCAATATTGGCATGGTAAGAGTAATTCTACTGGTGGAGGATTCATCAAAATATTACTCGTTATACCTGCCGATGCTCTATAACATCGTTCTGGAACAAACCAAAAACATCATCGAAGACGTCACTACCGATGAATTGTACCGGATCCTTCGTTTGAAAGCAAGACCAAAAATTCTTCTGGCGTCAACCTTCGAGGAAGCAATTTATATCTTTAACAAGTACAAAGACAATATCCTGTGCCTGATCTCAGACGTCAAGTTCAAAAAAGATGGAAAATTAAATGATTCCGCAGGTTTCAGCCTGGTCAGACAGGTGCGGAAAGAGATACGCGATTTACCTACGGTGCTTCAATCTTCAGAAGAAAGCAACGCGCAGATTGCTTATGAACTGAAAGCCTCGTTCATCAATAAAAATTCTGAAACCCTGCTGCTCGACTTCAAGAGTTTTATTACCCATTACCTCGGATTCGGCAACTTTATTTATCGCGACAAGGAGGGCGGACAGATTGCCGTTGCCCGGTCGCTGAAAGAGTTCGAGGAATTATTGAAAACCATTCCCGAAGAATCGTTGTTGTATCATGCCCGGAAGGACCATTTTAGTTTGTGGCTCATGGCTCGCGGGGAGATTCAGGTGGCGAAAATTCTCAATCCCGCCAAGGTCACCGATTTTAAAGATCCGGACTCGCTGCGCGAATACCTTATAAACGTGATTCAGCACTTCCGCAATGAACAGAACATCGGCAAAGTGATTCCCTTTGAAGAATCGGCAATTACCGACGAACATAATATCCTCGCTCTTTCCGAAGGCGCTCTTGGTGGAAAAGGCAGAGGGCTTGCATTTGTCAATACGCTGATTTACAACTATGATTTTGCGCAGCACGTGCCCAATATCAACATCAGGACGCCCAAAACCTCCATCATTGGCACAGAGGAGTTTGAATACTTCCTCGATCGTAATAAATTGCGTGAAAGCGCCGTCTTTGAAACCGATTATGACCAAATCAAAAAATGGTTTATTGAAGGAAAACTCACCGAAACGCTCATCAGAAAACTGAAACTAATCATCAAACAAATTAATAAACCATTGGCTGTGCGATCTTCAGGACTTTTTGAAGATTCAATGAATCAACCATTTGCCGGAATTTTTGAAACCTACCTTATTCCCAATAACAATCCCGACCCCAAGGTTCGCCTCAACCAGTTGATGGATGCGATTAAACTTGTTTATGCCTCCGTTTATTCGCCAACAGCCAAGAGTTATATCGAAGCGGTGAATTATCGCATTGATCAGGAAAAAATGGCTGTGGTTGTTCAGGAGGTTGTCGGACATCAGTACGGTGATGTTTTTTATCCTCATATCAGCGGCGTTGCCCAATCCTTCAACTACTATCCGTTTGCTCACATGAAACCTGAAGAAGGTTTTGCCGTGGTTGCTTTGGGACTGGGACGGTATGTTGTGGAAGGGGAGAAGGCTTTCCGTTTTGCGCCACTATATCCAAACCTCGAAATAAATTCCCCGAAAGATCAATATAAAGGTTCTCAGGTTCATTTTTACGCTGTTGACCTGAAGAAAACAGATGTAAATCTGCTTGAAGGCGAGGATGCCGGATTGTGCAAACTCGATATTTATGACGCCGAAATGCACGGAACCCTCAAACATTGCGCCTCGGTTTATTCAGTTGAAAACGATAGAATTACAGCAGGAATCAGCGATCCGGGTCCCCGTGTGGTCAATTTTGCCGACATTCTGAAATACAATTATATACCGATGGCAAAAACCATCGAAGTTGTTCTTGATGTGGTGAAAGAAGCTCTCGGATCGGCTGTGGAGATAGAATTTGCTATTGATTTGAACAAGGATGAAAACTATAAAGCCTCATTCTACCTGCTTCAGATTAAACCGCTGATTGGAAATATTGACGATTTCACTATTGACATGTCAAAAATCAATAAAAACGATATCCTCCTCTATTCCGAAAAGGAGATGGGAAATGGCATGATTGAAACCATTGATGAAGTGGTGTTTGTTGATCCCGATACCTTCGATAAAGCCAAAACAGTGGAAATGGCTGACGAGATAGACAAAATCAATGCAGAAATGGTCAAGGCGGGTAAAAAATATATCCTGATAGGTCCTGGCAGATGGGGAACGCGCGACCGCTGGATTGGCGTTCCCGTTACCTGGCCTCAAATCAGCAATGCAAAAATTATTGTTGAAACAAGTCTCGAAGGATTCCCGCTCGACGCCTCTTCCGGGTCGCATTTTTTCCATAATGTCACCTCAATGAATGTCGGCTATTTCTGTGTTCAGCCTGAATTATCAGATAGTTTCATCAGGTATGATGTGCTAAAAGCCCAGAAAAATATCAGGAAAACCGAATATTTTTCAATCGTTAAATTCGAGAAAAATATAACCGTCAGGATGGATGGGAAAAAACGTATTTCCGTCATCACCTGGCAAAATGAAATAATTACAAATTAAAAATTACAAACATGCGTATCTCACGAATTACGAGGAATGAAACGGACTCCAATAGCGATATTCAGGATCTTAGTTTACTTGACCCACTGATTGCCAAACACAATGGAAAAAAAGGAAACCTGATCCCTTTATTGCAGGGCGCACAGGAACTTTATGGCTTTATCTCAAAAGCTGCGTTTGATAAACTCTCGCGCGAAACTGGCATCCCACTGAGCGATATGTTTGGAGTGGCTACCTTTTATGCGCAATTTCGCATGAGCCCTGTTGGAAAACATATTATTAAAGTTTGTCATGGCACCGCCTGCCATGTGCAAAATGCCCTTGAAATAACCGAATCCATTGAAGAAGTCTTAAAAATAAAGGATGGCGAAACCACTGCCGACCGGTTTTTTACTCTCGAATCGGTTGCCTGCCTCGGATGCTGCTCACTCGCCCCCGTAATGATGATCGGCGACCAAACCTACGGCAAACTCACCGGCAACGAAGCCATTAAAATCGTCAAAAACATCCGCCTCGCCGAAACCAACTAACTTACCAACTTACCAACTTACCAACTTACCAACTTACCAACTTACCAACT
>JBAXRP010000104.1:0-13920 GCA_037131145.1 Bacteroidota bacterium | reverse complement strand
CTTCAGATTACCCTTCTTCCTGATCCCTGGCGACCTGGTGATTTTAGCGCCTGTTTTGGCGCTGGCATCTCCGAATTCCATGCAACGCGTTGTCACAACTGCGGCAAATGGAGGTTTGATCCCCTGGCAAACGGGTTTGCCAACTCCTGTGGGGAGATTCCAGTTCGTGCTGGGACGGGAGGTTGCAATCAGTATGTATGGAGTGGGAAGAAGATCAGATACTTACTCGGTATTTCCACCAGATGAAAGTTTATTCGGCTACTTCAAACTGAATACCACCAGGTTTGAATTCCCGATAGTAGAATACCGTCCTTTCCGTACCTATTCTTCGCGACAGACAGGGAGTCTTCTTTTTCAATTACATGCTGGTTTTGATGTGCCAGGCAAACGGGCGCCAGCCACGGTTGACTTTTCTGGTATTGGGTTACCGGCAACTCGTACTATTTTGTATGTAGGGATCCGGCTTGTTTTTGATTACCGGTATTATTTTTCCGGACAAAAGAAGTAAATCTGAAAACTTTGCAATTGCAATTCCTATTCACACATAAAACATGTACCAGATATTTATCGGAAGCCTTATACTAAGCGCCATACATGCCTTAATCCCCAATCATTGGCTACCTTTGATTGCAATTGCTAAAACAGAGAAATGGTCACATTCACAGACCCTATTGGCTACTGTTATAACCGGAATGGCACATACGCTCAGTACAATCATAATCGGCATTGTAGTCGGTTTGATTGGCTATAAACTTGCAACGAAATATGCGGTAATCTCGGAAACAATTGCCCCTGCGATCCTGATCGGGTTGGGTTTAATTTATATTTTGCGGGATTTTCGCAGCCACCATTATCATTCGCATGATATGAAACCGATGGTAACTGAACCGGGTCAAAAGAGATCCCGATGGGTTGCTATTCTCACCTCTCTCAGTATCGCCATGTTTCTGACGCCGTGCATTGAAATAGAAGCATACTATTTTCAGGCAGGTACAATTGGCTGGACAGGAATTTTTATTGTCTCGGCTGTCTATCTTTTGATAACCGTAGTGATTATGCTTCTTCTCGTTAGCCTGGGTATGCTGGGAGTCAGAACATTTAAATCACATTTCCTGGAGCGTCACGAAAAAGCGGTGACAGGCGCCGTGCTGGTAGTACTGGGAATATTGGCGGTGATCCTGAAATTTTAATGGATTAAAGGGATACCGGAAAATGTCGGTGGATACCTCTGCACATTTCGAGCGCTAACAATTATCCTATCCCAATTTTCATAGTTGCGCCCATAATTCACCGCACTTATTCAGGTTCACTGCTGTAACGGTTTACAGCGATCAACCGCTGAATGAATCCTGCGCAGTTTCTGGTTCACCGTAACGCCGTCCATGCCGCATCTGCCGGCTCCCAGATCGATGGCAATAGCCTTTATATCTTTGGATGAAAGCACTCAACAAAATTATGGCATTGGGAAGTTTTATTCAGACTTGTTGGATAATATTTCAAATGAATTTCCTTCAAGTGTAAGTGTGATTTTCCCTTTTGCCAAATCGAATTTTCTGCCAAAATTTGCTATGAGTTGCAAGTCGGCATAACGGGTGGGAAGCTCAATGTCAATTTTGCGGGATGACTTGTCTTTATTGAAGATCACGACAACAACCTGATCAAAATAAGACCGGATATAGACAAAAGATTTCTCATTTACTTTCAATGTTTTAAAATCGCCGTAAATCAAAGCAAGATTGCTGCCACGGAGTTTGGCAAGTTTTGCAGTTATGGCTTTCTGCGACTGTTCACGAGGAGAAAGGCTGTCGAATTTCATCATGCGGCGGTTATCAGGATCGCCTGCGCCTGCCATTCCAAATTCATCGCCATAATATATAATGGGAATTCCCGGAATAGTCATATTGAATGCCTGTAAGCATGCCAGTTTCCGGTATCCTATACTATCTTTAACCTGGATATTGCGTTTCCAGCCGGCTTCGCCATCATTTTCATTAAAGCTAAGGGCGCCGCTGGCATAAGAAATAAAGCGCGACATATCCTGGTTCCCGGTAACGTTGCCCATGAGGTTGTGTTCGCCATAGTAATTGAAAGTTTGCTGCAACGAATAGTTCAGGTCGCGGAAAGAGGTATTGTCATTTGCAAATGTAGCCCTCACATCCCAGTATAAGTTGAATTCAAATTGCGCGTCAAGCATTCCCGGATTGATGTAGCTGCCAACCAGTTCGCGACTTCCAAAGGTCTCGCCGATCTGAAAGACAGAGCGTTCTTCGGGAATCATAACCCCTGTATTCAGTTTTTTGGTAAGTAGTCTCCAGTAATTCTCAGGCACATGTTTAGCGGCGTCATGTCGAAATCCATCAATTTTGTATTCCTTAATCCAGAAAGCAGCCGAATCGGAAACCATTTCAGCCACTTCAGGTTTGGTAAGATTGAAGGTTGGAAGAAAGACGTCAAACCATGTTGTCAGACGTTGTTCATCCCATAATCTTAGGTTTTTCCGGTTCCCCGGAAGGTCAAGCTGCGTAATCCAGTCGGGATGGACTTTAAGAACCGGATAATCCTGATGCACATGGTGTGAAACAAAATCGAGAATAACATTCATTCCTTTATTGTGGGCGTCATTTACCAGCGTATGCAAATCTTTACCGGAGCCAAAGCGGGTGTCAACGGCGGTAAGCGCGATAGGCCAGTATCCGTGATAACCTGAAAATTTACGATGCGGCGCCGGGTATTCAGTAAAGCCAACCATCGGATTCTGGGTAATCGGCGAAATCCATAAGGTATTTATCCCAAGGTTTGTGAAATATCCATCTTCAATGGCTTTGTTGATTCCTGCAAGGTCGCCGCCCATGTAATTCACCTTGGGATCAATTTGCGGATCCTTAATCGGCTGGTCATTCGAAGGATTTCCATTTTTAAACCGGTCAACCATGAGAAAATACATGATCATTGCTTCCCGGTCGGAACGGGTAATTTTTTTCGGATCCGTCAGCGCTTTTCCATCCTGAAGCGGAACCAGGATTTCATTGGAAATTCCAGCATTGTTGTATGCCCACACCCGGATAAAACTGCGATCAAACTCTTTGGCTTTGCGCGGAATGTTGATTGTGACGCCAGCGCTGTCAATATTCTGGAATTTTTGATCAAGCATGTGATTCTGCCAGAAAACGAATATTGAATCGGCATTGTTTTTCAACCCGATTATCAATTTCCTGCCATCAGACTTTAATGTATAAAGATTGGGAAGATTCGTTGAGTTGAGGTTGCCAAGCGTAAGAAGGGAATTATACCCGCCGCTTCCGTTGCCTATCGAATCGCGGCTGTCGGGATCAGATTTTTCTTTGCCGTCGAGAATCAGCTTGTACTGGTATCTGCCTGGGAAAAGATGAAAGTCAATATGCCATTTTCCATCTTTTTCAAACAGGTATCCCGCCGAAGGATTCCATTCATTCATCTGTCCTTTAATCTGGACATGCTTGTACTTTTTATTTCTGGGATTGAAAGTAAAGCGATAATTGAGTTTGGTTGATTTTTCAAGCAACAGCGAATAGGAAAACCCTTTCGACCAAATCTTCATTTGCGATAATTTCGGAAAGTCTTTTCCCGTAGGTTTGATGATCATCCTTGCCGAATCTGAGGAAATGGTTGCAATGAGCGTTGGATCGGTTTCCAGTGAATCAATCTGATTTGGTCTGAGGAAGTAATCAGACAGTTCAAGTATTGTTGAATCACTGTTGATAAGAATTGGCGATGTAAGTTTGATCATCTGAGGATCTTTTGCCAAAGGGATATCATCATTCGATACACATCCATGTAGAATAGTCAGAAGGCTGACAACTGCAATTGAAAAAAATAGACGTTTCATAGTTGTTGATTTGTGAATAGATTGCTGTATTGATAAATTTGATTACATTTTATTGCTGAAAGAATTATTAAGCATTTTTAAACGATCAAGATAGTGGTGTTTATACAAAACCTGTATTTCCGGACTGAGGAATGAACGGTAAATCAATTCTGAAACTTTGGGATTTTCTGTTCTGTATTTATTTAACAACTTTACGATTCGATTTTCAAGTAAACCAATCCTTATTCCAAATTCAAAAAAATCATCCCAGGCATAAAAACCAAGTTGTTTGAAGCTTTCGGTTTCGTAGCCATCAGAGAACAATCCGTTTTCTAATGCAAAACACGAATCGGCTGGAATATGAATTGAGGTATCAATTAAATCATAAGCAGGGCTAAGCAAATAATCGCCCGCTGAGGTTTGTTGTAATGAAAAATTTTTCAAATGAGCGTCTCCGTTGCTGAAAAGGTAGTTAAACAGGATTTGTTCATAAAATTTCTCAATTTCTACAGGATACGCCGCTACATATTTTTTCATAACGTCTGCAATATCCTCGTAGCAACCACTGTTTCGATATTGATTGCCATCTTTTTCCTTAGATAAACCTGAGAGTGAGGCAAAATCTTCCTGAGCAATTTTCCTGCCGTTGGCGTTTATGTCAAATCGCCTTGTGATGTAGGCGGGCGATCCGTTTTTGAAAAAAATCAAAGCGTTTTCTGCCGTTACAATACCGAACGCCTGTTTTGCTAACTGCATTGTGAGGTGTTCATTTGCAGGCAATTCTCCAGCCTTTGCAAAGGGAGGGCGAAACGGAACGGGTTTGAGAATAAATTGCCCCTGCTCGCCCGACCGTGTAAGCCGCAATTTGTTTTTTTCCAGGCGTAACGATTGTTTGAATTGTGCGCCGCTGACAGAGATTATTTTACTGTTTTGCCTGAATTGTTCAGCAACTTCGTCATTCTCGTCTAACGCTTCATAATCGAGCAGGCGGTTGACTTTTTTACCGTCAAACATTCTTCGCAAAGTAGCCGGACTGTATGTTGTAAATCCTTGAGCCAATGAACCGGGACAATATTTCAGATCAGGGAAATTCATTGCGAAGTAATCTGTTTTACCGTAACTGCTCCAATTGTATCGGTAGTGGCTGTTGCTGCGAGGAGGCTCATCACATCGTTTTCATCAATTTTTAAATACCTGCATTGGATTTCACGGTTTGCGCCTTCTGCGATCATATTGCTGAAAAACGGAAATATGGAGGCGCTGCGGTATTCCTGTTGAGTTTTCGGAAGGGTCAAACTAATGGCAGGTTTACCGGAATCATTATAAAAGGCATCATCATACCTGAATATATAACTTGTCCGGTTTTCTTCGGTAAGAACGCCGGATAGAATGCCGTTATGATATATATTTAATTTGCGCATACAAATTTTATCCGAAAAGTAAACAATTTGGACTAAAGTCCAGTAACTATCTGTTTATCAATTGCCACGACCTTAAGGTCGTGGCAATTCAAGTTGCTGATATACCAGGCTTTAGCCAAATTTTGATTTTTCTACCTACTTTTTGGAGTAGGCTCATTTTTTCAATCTATAATCATTTTATTTGTTTTACCTCCAGTTTCAATTCCATCCCAAGTACTTCGGAAAGTTTTTCCAACGTTTTTAAGGTAGGATTTCCTTTGCCACATTCAAATTGCTTTAGCGTTCGTAAACCAACACCGGCAAGTTCTGCAAGATTCTCCTGACTTATGCGCAGTATTTCCCGTCTTTCTTTAATAGCCTCGATGATCTTGCTTTGGTGCATTATACAGCTCTTTTCGAGACAAATATAGTAAATTATTAGCCATTAACAGGTCGAAGCGCATTATATTGCACTTTAGGGAGGTTAATTTACAGCGGTAATTATGCGGCTAAGGCGGACTCCATTCGAAATAATTGTGCAGATATATTGACCTGGTTTCTCTTTGTAATATGTAGTCAAATCCTGTGGTCTGTCTGAACCAAAGCCTGAATATAATGTTTCAATTTTCCTGCCATTTAAGTCAGAAATTATCAATTCCAAATATTGACCGCGTGGCGCTGAGAAAAAAATCATCGTATGATCACGGAAAGGATTGGGACGGTTTTGTTCCAGTTTCAATCCGCCGTTACCCGGCGTTTCATTCAAACCGCTGGTCCACGGAAAAAATTGCATCAGCGGTAGTCGTAAGTGTCCTTTCCAATTGCCCCAGCTATGACCTTCATGCCATTCCCGGAATTGATAATTGTAACCTTTATTCTGCAATATATCCCTGAAATTATGAACCATTGGAATAAGTTGAGCAATATCATAAGTTCCTATATCGATGTAAAGCGAAAGGTTCAGTTTTGGTCCGCCGGAAAATGTCTGGCTGATGGCGGGGATTACATCGCTCGACTGGGCGGCAATTTTTCCGAATAGTTCCGGGTGTTTCATTCCGATGTATAAAGAGATGTTGCCTCCGTCGGAAGCTCCTGCCATTGCCCGTTTTGAAGGATCTTTGCTCGTTTTATAGTTAGCGTCAATCACAGGAATCAGCTCCGAAGCGATGAATTCAGTAAACTTGTCAATTTTATTTCCGGCATATTCCGCTGTACGGTCAACCGGGGGCACAAATACGGCAATCACCGGAACCATCAGATGTTCGGATATCAGATAGTCTAAAATATTGTTGGCATTGCAAAGAGTTATATATTCGAGTCCGTCGTGAAATAATATAACCGGGTATGCATCGCTGCCGGTTGGATACCCCGGCGGAAGATAAACCCTCACCTGACGGTTATTGCCTAGAATGTTACTGTGAAACGCAGTATCTTTTATTGTTCCATGTGGAATGGCGCTGTAATAGCTGATTTCAGGAGGGACAATGTAGCCGGGCATACGCAATTCAGAGTTGGGACCATATCCTCCAGAACAGGTATGAGGATTCTTTGGATCAAGAATCCAGTCTGTTGAATTGATTACCAGTTTATAATCCAATCTTGCATCGGCTTCATAATAAAGTGTCAGGTACCAGAAGTTGCAACCGCTAATGTTGGTGAACATCTTATCGGGCGACCATCCGGTAGCGTCGCCTGCCATAGCCACCGATTGTACACTATAATTATAGACAAAGTGTACAATAGTGTCATCTTCAATAAATGGAAAAGAAATTGCGGAATTCATGAAACTATCGGCAATTGCCTGCCGCTGCGTTGCCGGAGCCCCATTGATACGATCCAGAAACTGTTGAAATGTCTGCGCTTCCAATGAAAGCCTAAATAATATCAAAGTGAAAATGAAAATTTTCCTCATCTTTTGTCCATATTTTGGTGTCTGTTTCTTCTTCTGATCCTGGTTGCCCTTGCCTCTCTATGTGTCAGGAAGGAGTTTATTCGGATTGATGACGGGCAAAATAAAATTCTGTAAAGCAGTCCCTTGCATGCGCATCATAAGAATTCCACGGGATGTGGAACAGGTAACCGCAGAAAGAGCTACCTCCTGCGTCCTTCCTTCACAAACAACCACAAAACAGCCGAAAGCGCGAGCGAAACCCCGCTGATGATGAAAACCATTCCCTTGTCATCGGCATGTTTGATAACAGTTCCCACTACCGAACTGGCAATGAGTTGCGGCAATACAACAGAAAGGTTGAAGATTCCCATGAAAAAGCCCATCCTGCTTTTATCAACCTTTTCCGACATGATCGCGAAAGGCAGACTTACAACCGAAGCCCAGCCGAAAGTCAGCACACACATCATTGCATATAACATGAAGGTGTTTGTGGCGAACATCACGATACCAAAATAACCGAGAGCCATAATAGCCACCATCAGCGAATGTGTTCTGACCCTGCCAAGCCTTTTGCTCAAGGGTTCAAGCATAAAGGCAGGCCAGATCGCTCCAACAGCGTTTAAAATAAAAAACGACCAGCCTATCATCTGTCCAAGACGGGCGTTGCGGTCTTCCACTGCCATTCCGGTTATCGCCGGAAGTTTTTGTTCAAGGAAGGCGAACATATATACAAACATTGTTTGAATTCCGAGCCAGGAAAATCCATGGGCGACATACAATTTCATCAGTTCCCCCCATTGAGTTGCTTTTACCGCATCCGTTGAATGATTATTGACCTTTTCTTTTGCAATACCTTTCAGTTTCTTTAGATCTTCTTCGGATGTAGTAAGTTTTCTCGGTTCTTCGATGAACAATAAAGGTCCAATAGAAAAAATGAACACAATTACGACCCCTGCATAGATCAGGAAATAGTTTCCGATCAGAGCCCCCATTAGGTAAGCGCCGCTTCCGAAAAGGTTGGATATGGATTGCATCCAGGTGTATCCTTTGGTACGGGGCTGCCCATCGGGAGTAACGTCTGCAATAATTGACCTTGTAGGGTTGAAACTGATGTTTATAGATAGATCAAGGGTTAGCGCTATTGTGACAGCTACCGCCATCACGCTGGCAATACCAAAGAAATTGCTGATGGTATCAATGTTTGGAAGGGCAAAGATCATCAACGAGGCAAGAATCCCTCCAATTATAATAAACGGTCTGCGCCTGCCGCCCCAGAACCAAACCTTGTCGCTGATTAACCCGATTATAGGCTGTCCGAGAATCCCGGCAATTGGACCCGCAGCCCACACAATCCCGATCTGGTCAATCTCAAGATTGTATTTTGTTCGCAGTATCCAGCTTAATACTGCAATCTGGATTGACAACGCAAATCCCATGGCAGTGCTGGGAAGTCCAAGTATGATGTAAAAAAGGTTTGAAAGATTCTTCTGAATTTTTAGCATAAGAAGGAGTTTTTGGATTTCGGATTTATTTTAGACCCCACCCTAAATCCCTCCCCAAAACGGGTGGAACTAATTTCCCCCTCCCTTTTTTGGGGAGGGGGTCAGGGGGGGGGGCATTTCATTTCAATTCAATAATGGCTGCAGATTTTCCCTGAATGGTCAGCTTTGACAAGTCATTCAGAGTATTGCCGGAGATTATTTCGTTACCGGTTTTAAATTTTTTCAGAAATTCGTTGTAACGTTTGGTTTCGATAGTTTTTGAATCTTCATTGTTGTTCATCACAACCATCACAGTATTTTTCGTATCATACCTGAAGTAAACATAGATTCCATCGGCAGGGATAAAATGCCTGAATTTACCGGTATGAACAACTTCGCTCGCATTTCGCCAGTGAATAAGTTTCCGGAGGTAGTTATACATGTCATTTTCAATTTCGGTACGACCCTGGGCTGTGAAGGCATTCCGTGAATCGCCTGCCCATCCGCCTGGAAAATCCTTACGTTTTGTGCCATCGCCCGACTTATCGGGTCCGGTAGTCATCAAAATTTCGGTTCCATAATAGATTTCAGGAATGCCGCGTGTAGTGAGGATGTATGCCATTGCCATTTTCAGTTTACGAACATCGTCCTTTTGAGAATCGAGGTAACGGTTTACGTCGTGATTATCGGCAAAGACAACGATGTTATTCGGGTTCGGATAAGAGAAATCCTGAGCAAGTATTTCATATAATCTTACGATACCGGTATTCCAGCCTTCAGATTCGCTGAATGCTTTATTTAGCGCGTCGTACAAAGGAAAGTCGAAAACAGTGGGCAACCATGAATCATATCCGTCTTTGTTTTTTGAGCCTTTTTGCCAGTAAGCCACTGAAGCGGGATAATTTAGCCAGCATTCGCCAACTACATTGAAATTCGGATACTCTTCCTGAAGGCGTTTTCCCCATTCAGCCATCATCTCCTTGAAAGGGTAGGGGTGGGTGTCCTGCCGGATACCATCCAATGAGGCATATTCAATCCACCAGATACTGTTCTGGATAAGGTAATTTTTCAGATATGGATTGGTCTGGTTAAGGTCGGGCATGGTGTTGTCGAACCATCCGCGTACAAACATATTGCTGTCCGACTGTGAAGCGTAAGGATCGGTAAAGGTTCCTGCGCGATAGTTGGTACGAGTAAATTCGGGCCATTGATTTATCCAGTCTTTTGAAGGCAAATCCTTCATCCACCAATGACCGACGCCGCAATGGTTGAAAATCATATCCTTGATAAGTTTCATGCCCCGCTGATGAATGGCGTCGCCCAATTTTACATATTCGTCATTTGTTCCAAACCGGGGATCAATCTTGTAATAATCGGTTGTGGAATAACCGTGGTAAGAATATTTCACCATGTTGTTTTCCAGCAAAGGGTTAATCCAAAGCGCAGTCACTCCCAAATCCTGGAAATAATCGAGATGGTCGCTGATTCCTTTAATATCGCCGCCATGACGACCATCCTGGTTTGCTCGGTTTAGCGGCTCAGCCATTCCGGTGATTAAATCGTTGGAGGCGTCGCCATTGGCAAAGCGGTCGGGCATCAGCAGATAAATTACATCTTCAGAAGTGAAACTTTTTCTCTGCGCCGAACCATTTTTTCTTGCCTTCAGTTCGTAAATATACTTTCCAACAACCTTGTCACTGAGTTTAAAGAGTATGGTGGCGCTACCGGGGCGAGCGGTACTGCCGATTGTCAAATCAAGAAAAAGGTAATTGGGATTTTCTACTTTGTGAACTTTTTTCAGCGTCAAACCAGGATAATCAACCGAAACCGTTGTTGATGAAATGTTTTTTCCATAAACCAGCAATTGCAAATCGGGGTTCTTAAAGCCTGTCCACCAGAAAGGCGGCTCTACTTTGTCGAGAGTTACATCCAGGGAAAAAGCATTAAATGGAAAAACAAGGAGGAATAATAGCGTTAGCCGATAGATGTTGCTGGTGAAAAATAGGTTCATGTCTTTCATTTTTTAAATTTTACCGTTTATTACAAAGCGCTTACATATCCAACACTGATAAAAACATGCGAAGCACAGTTAATGCTGGTTTTGTTGCGTTTGTGAGTATTTTATGGGCTGTTGTAGTTTTTCCAGGGTTGAAACGAGGTAGGATGTGTCTTTCAGAGAACATTCCCAAATTCGAATAACTTCCCATCCTTTTTCAAATAATACCTGTGTGACAAATTTGTCCCGTGTTTGATTTTTTTCAATTTTGGTTTTCCAATAAATTTCGTTGTCCTTGGGTTTTGTATTTCTACAATCATGACCGTGCCAAAAGCAGCCGTCGGCAAAGATGATAATTCGGGTTTCTGGAAATACAAAATCAGGCTTACCAAAAAGTTTGGAATTTCTTCGCCAGCCGGAAATTCTATTTTCCTTGAAAAATTTAATTAGCTTTTGCTCGGTAGATCTATTACGGGTACTTTTAACCGAGCGCATTATTTGACTTCTCTGGTCGGTAGTAAATGTATCAGCCATTTTTGTGGATTATCGTGGCCATTGAATCGTCACAGTCTGATTTTTACAATGTCCAACAAAATATTTCAGGTTTTCCAGGATAAAAGCCTTTTGCATTTTTGCGTTTCAGTCATTTCATTTTCTGTGATAGTACAGTTTTTTTCTCTGTTCGTCTCGGCCACTTCTCAGCGAACTCTGCGGTTATTTTTTCATTTTCTTCGCCCTTCCATAAAGCGTAGTAAGATGCGCCACTTTTGCAGCCAACTCGGGGGTAAAAAATTCCGCCTTTACCCGCCATTGCCAGTTATTCTGAGTGGTTCCGGGAAGATTCATTCTTGCCGATGTATCAAGCCCGAGCAGATCCTGCATTGGAATTATGGCAGTGTAAGCCACTGATAACATTGCCAGACGGATAAAAGCCCAGTGAATATCATGGTCTCCGGAATTGAGATAATCCAGCACATATTTACGATCGTCGTCTGATGCGTTTCTGAACCATCCTACAACGGTGTCATTGTCGTGTGTGCCAGTGTAAACGATGCAGTTTTTCACGTAATTATGAGGAATATAGTCGTTGGCTTCTGACGAATCAAAGGCAAACTGTAGAATTTTCATACCAGGCAAGCCAAAACTGTCGCGGATTTCCTCCACATCTGGCGTTATAACTCCCAAATCCTCTGCAATGATGGGCAAATCGCCGAACTCCTGGCGTAATACATCAAAAAAATCTTTACCTGGACAGGAAATCCATTTGCCATTGATAGCGGTTTTTTCCCCGTAAGGCACTGCCCAGTAAGCGGCAAATCCCCGAAAATGGTCAATCCGGATTACATCGTACAGGTACAGATTTGTTTTGATGCGGTCAATCCACCAACTGTAACCGGTTTCTTTAAGAACATCCCAGCGGAAGAGAGGATTTCCCCACAACTGCCCGGTTTCGCTGAAGTAGTCGGGTGGCACGCCGCCCACGCGGATTGGATTCAACGCTTCATCAAACTCAAAAATTTCGGTAGCGCTCCACGCATCGGCGCTGTCGAGAGCCACATACAACGGAATATCGCCGATAATCCTGATTTTATGTTTCTGGGCATAATCCTTAACCGCCATCCATTGCCTGAAAAATATAAATTGCATGAATTTGTGAAATTCAATCTCATCATGAAGAGTTGCCTGCATGGCTTTCAATGCTTCAGGATTACGGTGTTTCAACGGCTCTTCCCAAAGATACCAGGGTTTCTGGTCACGGTTTGCCTTGATAGCCCGGAACAGTGCATAATCGTTAATCCATTTCGACTGATCTTTCTGAAAATTCCGGTAGGCAAGCTTTTCCAGGTTATCGGCATTGTGGGTAAATGACTGAAATGTTTTTTTCAGCAGGGGCTGCCTGGTTTTCTGAATGGTTTCATAATCTATCCTTTCATCGCTGAAATGAGGGTAGTCAATCAAATCATCGGGATGGAGAAGTTTTGCTTTAACCAACAGGTCAAGGTCTATCAGGTTGGGATTTCCGGCATGAGCCGAAAAGCACTGGTATGGCGAATCGGCATAACCCGTTGGTCCCAATGGCAAAATTTGCCAGTATGTTTGCCTGGCTTTTACCAGAAAATCAATAAAATCGAAGGATGCCTTCCCAAGCGAACCGATGCCATATTTACCGGGCAATGAAGTGGGATGGAGGAGGATTCCTGATGAACGTTCTTTAAGCATAATTCCGATTTATTATCAATGGTTTCTAAATAGTTTTTATACCTGCTTCTCTTTTATAAACAGCGCACTGATAGCGCCAAGAAACATGCTCAGCCCTGCCATTACAATGCAGAGGATTGGATTATCAGCAAAGAAGTATTTCAGAATCAGCCCGCTGAAAATGCCGCTTACAATCTGCGGGATAGTGATTGACATGTTAAATAACCCCATATAAACCCCCATCCGTTTCGGAGGGATTGAACTAGCCAGCATTGCATAAGGCATTGCCAGGATACTTCCCCAGGCTATTCCGATACCAATCATAGGAATAATGAGCGCAATGGGATCTGTGAAAATCAAAAATGATAACAACGATAAACCCCCAATTGAAAGAGCGATGGAATGGGTGACTTTTTTAGAAAACCGTTTTGCAACCACGGGAAGCAACAAAGCTATCATCGCTGAAACGCCGTTATAAACCCCGAACAGTATTCCTACCCAGTTACCAGCCTCCTGAAAAGCAGGGGAATTGGCGTCAGCGGTACCATAAAACTTTAAGGCAACCGCCGGCGTAGTATAAACCCACATCGAAAACAGGGCAAACCATGAAAAGAACTGAACAAGCAAGAGTTTAATCATTATTGGGGGAATAAAAAACTTTTTTGGTTTCTCTTCAGCCTCATTTTGAACCAGTGTTTCCGGTGGATATTCGGTGGTTGTAAACACAGTCCATAAGATAGTTGAAAGCAATACGAATGCCCCAAAATAAAATGAATAAGTAACATTATCGGGTACAAGCCCTGCGGCGCCGGCATCTTTGGAAATTCCAAACCAGTTTCCAAGCAGATAAGGTAGCCATGACCCAATAACAGCCCCTATTCCAATAAGAAGTGTCTGTACGGAAAAGCCAAGAGTATGTTGCTGTTCGGGCAGTTTATCGGCAACAAGCGCCCGGAATGGCTCCATGCTGATATTGATGGAAGCATCCATTATCATAAGCAAGCCTCCACCAATAAACATAGGGGCAATAAACGATGCAAGATGAGGGGCATTGGGCATAAGGATCAGAGCAATGCTCGTTAAAACTGCCCCAACGAGGAAATAGGGCC
>JBAXRP010000103.1:0-13927 GCA_037131145.1 Bacteroidota bacterium | reverse complement strand
TTGAATTGATCCCAAGTTTTTTATTCTTCAGTCGCGCAGTAAATTATGCCAATCCTGGCTTCTGATCAGTTTCGCTATGGTATCGGGGTGATAACCGATTGCATAAAGTCCTCCGATAATGCTGCCAATACTCGATCCCCAGATGTAATCAATGGGTAAACCAGCCTCCTGAATTACCCGGAGCAAACCTATATAAGCAAAACCTTTGGCGCCGCCGCCACTGAGTGCCAGCCCCACTGTAGGACGTTTACGCGGCAGTTGCGACGAGGTGGTTTGGGCGCTGATGAAAATAACCGGGAAAACGCAAAGCCATATTATAATCAGCTTTGCCAGGCTGTAGGTACTGGAAGTAAATGTTAGTGATTTGGCCATCGGATTTTTCTCCATAATATGATTTCACCACGAGGTTTTTTTTCATGGAATATCATATATTTCCGCAAAGATAATGACCCTAAAGGGGTTTGCCCGCCATTATAATCATAACGGGATAAAACCGCTAAACGCTTCCGGGATTATTGAAAGCGCCGTTTGAATTTCAACCTTTAATCATAGTTAAAACCATTTTAAACTTTTCCAATGCATTAACGGCGTGTGGTATTCCGGCTGGCATAATGATGGCTTCGCCAACATTTAAAATAAACTGTACTTCGTTAATGATCACTTCTGCTTTTCCTTCAATTACCTGCAACATTGCATCATAAGGAGCCGAATGAGTACTTAATCGCTGACCTTTATCAAAGGAAAACAGCGTTACTGTTCCTACCGGGCGGTCAATAACCCGCTTGCTGATAATCCCTTCGGAGGAATATTCCACCTTTTCGGGAAAACGGAACACATTTGAGTGTTCAAAAATACTTTTTTCCATCATGCCCAATCCTCCTCAATAACATCTCCCTGAACGCTAACGATTGCCTGCCAAATTGGGATATTCCGCCCGGCGTTTGTACGGGCAGTCTCAGCCATGCTAAGGAGACCGCCGCAACAGGGAACTTCCATCATTACTACCGTGAGAGAGTTGATACGGGTATCGGCGATCATGGAGGTGAGTTTCTGGATGTATGATTCTTTGTTACTGTCGAGTTTCGGACAGGCGATGGCTACCGATTTGCCTTTTAAAAACCTGTCGTGGAAATTGCCCATGGCAAAGGCAGCGCAATCGGCGGCAAGCAGAACATCGGCGTTTTTAAAATACCCTGCCTGCGGATTTAGCAAATGTAATTGAACCGGCCATTGGCGCAGTTCAGATGAAGCTGGTCCCGCTGCCATCGCAACGCCGGCTGTCTCGGACTGTTGCGGAGCGACGCGAAAATCCAGCGGTTGTGAGCCCGGGCAAGCGCATCCGACGTGTGATTTTTCTGCCACGAAGGCTGTTGAAGATTCCGAATTGACGGAATGATTTCCTGCCTGATTTCTTGTTTCTGTTAGATTCATATCAATGTTGTTTTCTTTGAGATATTTAACTGCTTCGTGTAAAAATTCTGTTTCATTGTGATCGCGCAGATGTTCCAGATGAGCGAGAATTGTCTTCCTGCCTTTGGTAACCATGATTTCCATAACCTTCCGTTCATTGTATGGTTCTGCCACACGCTCGACGATTTCGATAGCCCCTTCAGGGCAATGGCCTATGCATGCGCCAAGACCGTCACAGAAAAGATCGCTGATCAACCGCGCCTTTCCATCAATCAGTTGCATCGCGCCTTCATGGCAATTCGGAATACAAAGACCGCATCCGTTACATTTCTCTTCGTCAATCTGAATAATTTTTCGTTTCATTTATCATTGGTGTATTTAGGTATTTGATTGCCTCTTGTGGGGTAAAAAAAATCAGAGATATGATTGTAAAGTTTGTTCAGTTAAAAACTTTTTAAATTCGGCAGTCAATTTATTCACCACTGTTCCCATTAAACAGCGATCAAATCCGCAAAGGTCATAAGACAATGGGCATTTGCCGATATCAAGGTTTCCTTCTATGGACTGATAAATATCAAGCAAAGTAACGTTTTGGGGTTCCATTTTCATCGAAAATCCCCCTGAAGGACCCCGTACTGATTTAAGCATATCGTTCTTTACAAGGCGTTGCAAAACTTTTGCGATATGATTCTTTGAAAAACCCGTAATTTCGGCAATCTTAACGGCATTAATCCCGTTTTCGGTACGCGCAATCAAAACCATGCTGTGAATTGCAATCGAAGAGGCTTCAGAAAGTGCGAAAATTTTCGACAAGGTATATTGTGGTATTTGAATACGCAAATGTAAATATATTTTTTAAATCAGACCCAAAAAAGATAAATATTTTTATATTTTGCATAACTCATTGAATATCTAATTAAAAAACGGAATGTTATGAATCTCAACAGACGAATTTTATCGGGGTTGGCAGTGCGGGTTGTTATTTTATTCACGCTGATTGTCGGTTTTTGGCTTTCAGGCTGGTCACAAAATTACCCCATCGGGCATCGCACCTTGAACTTCATTGACCCCAACCGGAATGACCGTCCGGTTCCTTCCGAAATTTATTATCCGGCAACCCTCTCAGGCGAAAACACCTCCTTTGCCAACGGATTGTTTCCGGTTGTTGTTTTTGGTCATGGGTTTCAGATGGGATATGATTCCTATTTTTATTTCAAAAATGCTATTGTGCCCGCCGGCTACATCCTGGTTTTCCCGAAAACGGAAACCTCACTTGCACCCAATCATGCCGAATATGGAGCCGATCTTGCGTTTCTTGTGGTTCAGATGAAAACTGAGGGGAATGATCCCTTATCTCCCTTTTACCAGCATATTGACAGCGCTTCGGCAATCATGGGACATTCGATGGGAGGTGGCGCCTCATTCCTGGCTTGTGCCAATAATAACGTTCCAACTGCCATGGTCGCCTGGGCGGCAGCAGAAACCTTGCCCTCGGCAATAGCAGCAGCGAAACAGATAACCATTCCCTCGCTTGTGTTTGCCGCAGACAAAGATTGTATTACTCCACCGCAAATCAACCAGATTCCAATGTACGATTCACTGGGGAGCGCATGCAAAGTTTTCATCAACATCATAGGAGGCGGCCACTGTTATTTTGCAGACGCCAATTTCATCTGTTCACTGGGAGAAATCGGTTGTCCTGCATTTACAATTTCGCGGGAGCAGCAACACGCCACTACGCTTGATTTTACGAAGTTGTTCCTTGATTACAATCTGAAAGGCGATGCGGCTGCATGGATTGCCTTTAATGATTCACTAACCGCTTCATCCCGGATTACATGGATGAAATCATGCACAACTACTTCCATTGGACCCGGAATCGAAATTTCGCCTTTTAAAATCTGGCCAAATCCGGTTCTGAATATGGCCACGATAACCGGCATCAACCAGGCTGATCAGTTATTATCAATCACGATTTCAAATCAATATGGTCAGCTTTTCCCGGTTCCGGCGCCAACCGGAATATCAGGCAATGATTTCTTAATCCTGGGAATGAAATACTGGCCTTCGGGGCTTTATTTTGCCATTATTGTCACCCAGTCGCGATCCTATACGGCGCGGTTTATAAAAATATGAGTTTCAATATAAAAAAGTTAATCCGCCATGTTCCAAATCATTACCTCCTTTCAAAATCCATTGATAAAAAATGTCATGCTCCTCCTCGAAAAGCCAAAAGCGAGAAAGGAACAAAACCGGATGGTGATCGAAGGTTCACGGGAAATCTCCCTTGCGCTGTCGGGAGGATTCCAGGTATCCGATCTGTTTTTTTGCCGGGAAATTGTTTCACCACACGATTTGGAGTCCATAGAAGAGAAATTACCCGAATCGGCAAGGAAAACAGAAGTTTCCCCTGGTGTTTTCAACCGGTTAGCATATCGGGAAGGGAGTGGCGGGGTAATTGCTTTAGCAGAACCCAGGCGGTTGAATTTAGGTGACCTCGTTCTCAAGGCTGTTCCATTAATTCTCGTTCTCGAAACGGTTGAGAAACCGGGAAATCTTGGGGCATTACTTCGCACTGCCGACGCCGCAGGGCTTGATGCGGTAATTATTTGCGATCCCCAGACGGACATTTACAACCCCAATGCCATCCGCTCCTCTATCGGCTGCCTCTTTACCATGCCTGTTGTAACAACCTCATCGGAAGAAGCTATTGGCTGGATGCGGAAGTCTGGTATCAAAATGTTCGGAACAGCCCTTTCGGCGAATCAGCTTTATCACGAAAGCGACTTCAATCAGCCAGCCGCTATCATTATGGGATCTGAAGCAAACGGACTTAGTAAAACCTGGCTTGAAGGCGCGGATAAACTGATTAAGATACAAATGATGGGAAAGATTGATTCAATGAATGTTTCCGCTTCGGCGGCAATTGTGGTTTTTGAAGCGATTCGACAACGTCGCCCCAAAATAGAACTGTTACGCGATTCTTTAGAATGCCATTGAATTCATGTAACTTTGTATCAATAACCTATAAAATGAAATATCATGAAATTTGTTGATATAAAGAACGATATAGCTTTTCGTAAGATATTTGGAAATGAGAATAAAAAGGAAATTCTTATATCCTTTCTTAATGCTGTGCTTGAACTTCCAAAAGGCAGAAAAATAAAGAAAACCGAGATTAAAAATCCTTTTCAATTGCCCGAAATACAGGCGTTAAAAAGTTCGATTCTTGACGTTAAAGTTACAGACGAAAGGAATATTACCTATATTGTTGAAATTCAAGTAGAAGAACCGGACGGATTTGACAAACGAGTTCAATATTACACCGCAAAGCAATATGCGTCACAAATTGAAGTGGGCGAAGATTACCCAAAACTTAACCAGGTAATTTTCATTGGAATTTTGAACTTCAAATTCTTTAAAGGCAATGACTATTTGACAAAACATTTAATTATCAACCAAAAAAATGGCAGGCAGGAATTGAGCGATATAGAATTCAATTTTATAGAACTTCCTAAGTTTAAAGAGGATAAAATTAAAATTGAGACTTTGATTGATAAATGGATATATTTCATTAAAAAAGCCACAAATCTTGACGTAATACCGGAAAATGTAACCGATAAAGGTTTAAAACTTGCTTATGAAGACGCATATAAACATAATTGGACAAAGGACGAATTATTTGCTTATGATTATGCTTCGATGAGAAAAGCTGATGAAAGTTCTAAAACAAAGCGGGCTATCGAAAAAGCAGTTGACCAGGAAAAAATTGAAACTGTAACTGAACTTTATAAAAATGGCGTTTCAATTGAAATTATAGCAATTTCAATCAAATTACCCATTGAAAGAGTTAGAGAAATTTTAAAACCGGAAAACTGATCCAGGCTATTTGTATTTTTCATTTTCCTCTTTCAATACCAGAAATCCCTTGGGCATACGACTTTTAAACTCCACCATCGTTTCGGTAACCGGATGCCGGATTGTCAAATAACAGGCATGCAGCCTGATTCGCCGTTCAAACTTTGCATCTGCGCCATAGCGGCGGTCGCCTACCACAGGGCAACCCATTTCGGACAGGTGAACCCGGATTTGATTCTTCCGTCCGGTTTCAAGATCTACCTCAAGTAAGGTATAATCGGGCGTATGATCCATTACCCGGTAGTGGGTTACAGCAAGTTTTGCCCCATCCTGCGCCGATGTAGAATATACCTTTTGATCGTGTCCCTCGGTAAGCCAGCTCCGAATGGTTCCCTTCTCCTCCTTTGGTTTTCCCTCCACCAACGCGTAATATAATTTCCTCGATTCATTCCAGTTATTCTTAATATTTTCCTGAATTGGCTCGCTTTTAGCAAAGACCAGGATCCCGGAAACTTCTCTGTCGAGCCTGTGAACCACGAAAATACGCTCCTTTCCTTCCGATTTTTCCTTCATCCAGATTAACAACTGCTGGTAAAAAGATGTTCCTCCCAAACCACGCTCGCCCACTGTGAGCAAACCCGCAGGTTTTTCGGCAACGAGGATCGCTTCATCCTCATACAAAACCGGAAATGGCGGTTTGATTTTTGAAACCGGCGGCGATTGCCTCACATAATCTACAACGTCGCCCTCTTTCAGCAAAACAGAAGGATTTGTAATCATCTTGCCGTTCACCCTTACGTTGCCATGGGCAATCCGTTGCTTAACGGTGGTTTTTGAAGCGGTTTTAAATTCCCCGAAAAGGTAGTCGAGAAGGGAGGTTTCGGATTTTATGGTTGATTTCATATAAGCTGGTAAGTTGGTAAGTTGGTAAGTTGGTAAGTTAGCTACCGGGATACCTTGATTTTCAGCGCTACTGGTTCATGGTCGGAGGAGGCAAAATTCAGGGGGATGGTTTTTATCATTTCTACATCAACATTGGGAGAAACAATAAAGAAATCAATGATGGTAGTGCGTGTTTTTCCTTTTACATAAGCGATATCGAGATACCTGTTGGTTGGACGAAGCGAATCAAAAACAAACTTCCACCCCTCAAAAAAACCGCTTTCGATAGGCGGTTCAACCTTTGTGACGGCATCGCCAGTTATAATTTCAGCGGGTTCAAAACCTCGCGGGTTATTGTTCCAATCGCCGCCGACTATTACGTAGTTTCCGCTGCGGTATTCCTTTTGCGCTGCGGAATCAAGTATAAAGAGTTCCCGTTTACGCAGCGAACCTGTGGAATCATAAGCCGAATTATGGGTGTTGATCAATACGAGATCGCTGCCGTCTGTTAGCCTGAACCTCATAGTCATAAAACAACGTTTCAGCAATACCATTCGCAAAGGCCAGTCAAACAAAGCGTCAAAATATTGTACCATAGCTAAATCCGGTTTTAAACGCGTAAATGTTGCAAGTCCCGCCAACACACGCCCAAGGGGTTGAGTAAGCGGTAACGGAATATACCGGCAATTATAATTGGTGGCAAACATGTTGAAAAATTGTGGTAACAGCGCCGAAATCCGTTCAAATTCATTAATGCGCCATGATCTTTTTGAATGAAGGTCAACTTCCTGAACAAGGATAAAATCAACAGAATCATTTTCGGAAATGAACTTTTCGATAGACCCAAGGTTTTGTTCTGTTTGCTTTTTCCCTGTTCGTACGCTGTTTCCGCCATCATAAAAAAAATCGGAAGCGGCGCCAAGTCCTGAATACCCGATATTCCAGGTTAAAATAGTGAACTCCCGTTGAAATGGGTCAGCAGGCTTACCGTTTCCATTTATATCTATCTGCGACCATTTTGCGGGACGAAACTCGGTTGCCATCATAAAAACGAACAAGCCGACAAAGGTCAAAACAAAAATACTGGCAATAACGACAAGCATTCTGAACAAAAATCGTTTCAAATTCGATATACGTTAATCTTGCGTCCGAAGGTACATGTTTTTTTGTATTTTTACCTTCGTTAATAAAAATCTGACTCATCCCGATGCCCATTCTTGGTTCGCTAATCAGGAAAGCTTATGAACTCCGTCAATTTCCTATTGACATTCGATTCATTGATCCGGCAGTTGAACAGCGCCGGGTTCTGAGTCGTTTAATGAACAGCGCAAGGAATACTGCTTTCGGCGAAACGTATAATTTTGGGAAAATCATTGGGAGTAGGGATTTTATTGAAGAATTCAGATTGCAGGTTCCGGTTCATGATTACAGTTCGATGTTTAAAAACTGGTGGTACCGGAGTTTGAATGGCGAGGCATTTGTTACCTGGCCCGGAAGGGTAAAATATTTTGCGCTGACTTCAGGCACTTCCGAAACTTCTTCAAAACATATTCCGGTTACATCCGATATGCTCCGCGCCATTCAGCGGGCGAGTGTGCGACAACTGGTTTCTACGACAAAATACGATTTCCCTGACGAATTTTACGAGAAGGGTATTCTGATGATCGGCGGAAGCACTCATCTTCAATACAACGGAACCTACTACCAGGGAGATTTATCGGGAATTACGGCGAAAAATATTCCGTTCTGGTTTCAGCATTTTTATAAGCCAGGAAGGCGTATTTCCCGCGAGCAGGAATGGTCGGTAAAACTGAATGAAATTATCAGGAATGCCCGTTCATGGGATATTGGAATCATTGTTGGCGTACCGGCATGGATTCAGATCATGATGGAAAAAATTATAGATTTCTATAATGTTAAAACCATTCATGATATTTGGCCAAACCTGGCAGCTTATGTTCATAGCGGCGTTTCATTCGAGCCTTATATCCGCAGTTTTGAAAATCTGCTTCAGAAGCCCATTCTTTACAATGAGTCATATCTCGCCTCCGAAGGATATATTGCCTATCAGCGTCCGGGCAACCTGAAAAGCATGGAGATGATTCTCGATAATGGCATTTTCTTTGAATTCATCCCGTTCAACGAATCAAACTTCGACGGCGAGGGCGGTTTGAAACCCAACCCCGAAACACTCACCATCAGCGAGGTTGAAGAGGGAAAGGAGTATGCCTTGCTGCTGTCAACCTGCGCAGGAGCGTGGCGTTACCTGATTGGCGATACAATTAAATTTATCAGCCGGGAAAAATGTGAAATAGCGCTTACCGGACGCACCAAACAGTTTATCAGCCTTTGCGGCGAGCATCTGTCGCAGGATAACCTGAACCGGGCAATCGGCATGTTGCAGGAGGAACTTCACGTGAAAATCAGCGAATTCACAATCACCGGAATTCGTTGCGGCAATTTGTTTGCTCACCATTGGTACCTTGGAACTAACAACCAGCTTGATCCAGTACTTGCTGCCCGGAAACTGGATGAATATCTGAAGGTTCTTAACGATGATTACCGTGTTGAACGTATCGAAGCAATCAAAGAGGTTACGGCAGAAGTATTACCTTTGCAAGCGTTTCTCGACTGGATGAAAATCAGCGGCAAAGAGGGCGGAGCCCATAAATTTCCGCGGGTTTTAAAAACCAGTCAGCGGGAACAGTGGGAGTCATTTATCAGTTCCATCAAAAACAGCATATAACATTGGGAACGGTTTTACATCCTTTGTTTGAAGGTATTATCCTCGGATTAACAGTTGCCATATCAATTGGTCCGGCATTATTTGCCTTGCTTCAAACAAGCATCAAACATGGAATTAAAACCGGGATATTCCTCGCGGCAGGCATTTTCATAAGCGACCTCGCGCTCGTTGTTGGTTTTTATTTCGGCGCGGCGCAGATTGTAACCGATACGCGATACCACCTGGTTCTCGGAATTGTTGGCGGCATTGTAATGTCAGTTTTCGGCTTCTTTACATTTTTCCGTAAAGTTCCGCAAACAGAGCAGGTGGAGGCGATTAACGAAATCAAGGTCAGGAAAAAGGGTCCTTTACCCTATTTTTTCAAGGGATTTATTCTTAACCTCGCCAATCCGTTTCTGTGGGTTTTCTGGATTACATCAATGCTCGCCATCAATGCAGCTTATGGCGGAAATCAAAAATCGGTGGGTTTGTTTTTTGCCGGAAGTTTGTCGGTAATCCTTATGACCGATATTCTTAAAGTTGTTCTCGCCAATAAAATCAAGGTTGCCGGTAATCCGCAGGTTAAAATATGGATGAACCGTATTGTCGGACTGCTGTTTATGATCATCGGCGCTTTTGTCATCAGCGGCTCGCTGCTCGAATATTTCCGTGGGATTTCATTGCAGGTTCCATAATGTAAATGTTTTCTACTCAAACAGAGCGAATCAGCTTTTCAAACTCAGTTTTGTAATTTGTCCCAACTGGGATAAGTCTGTCCCTGATCTTCACCTGATTCCCTTCAATCATATCAATTCGCGACAAGGCAATGATAAATGATTTATGAATCCGGGGAAATTGTTTTGCAGGAAGGAGGGTTTCGATGTTTTTGAGCGACTGATAACTGACGATCATTTTATCGGTTGTAAATATTTTCACATAATCGCCAAGCGCTTCAATATATAGAATCTGGTCAAGATTGACTTTAAAGGTCTTTTTACTCGATTTGATGAAAAGGAAATTATCTTCGGGTTTATCTCCTTCCCTGGTTTCATGATGAGCGCTTTCCCTTCCTTTTAGCATCTCTTCTGCTTTTTGGATGGCTTTGTAAAACCGATCAAAAGCAAAAGGTTTCATCAGGTAATCAACTACATCGAGTTCATATCCTTGAATGGCATATTCGGCATAAGCCGTTGTAATTATTACCAGCGGCGGATTTTTCAGGGTTTTGAGAAAATCAATTCCTGTGAGTTTGGGCATGTTGATGTCGAGAAAAATAAGATCTGCTTCCTTTTCATGCAAAAAATCTATAGCTTCCACGGCGTTGTTGCACTTTCCGGTAATTTCGAGAAACGGAAGATTCTCAATGTAGCGTTCAATAACCCGCTGAGCCAGCGGTTCGTCATCAACAATCAAACATCTGATTTTCATAGAATATATAGCGTTAATTCAACCCTGTACCGGGTTTTTGATTCATGAACAGTAATTGTATTTTTTCCTGAATAGAGCAATTCGAGTTGCTTCTTAACATTGTCGAGACCAACGCCGCCTTTTGTTTTACTAATATAACCCGGATCAATGCTGTTTTCGACCACAAATACAACCTGGTTTTCCTTCGTAAGATCAAGGTTGATTTCAATAAATGGCATAAGTTCCTTATCCTTCGAACCATGTTTAAAGGCGTTTTCTATGAATGCAATAAAGAGTAACGGCGCCACTTCGAGGTCAAAATGATTTCCGTGGATAAAAAAATCTATCCTGAGATATTCAGGGGATCGTAACCGTTCGAGATAGACATAACTCTGCAAAAATTCGAGTTGCTTATCAATCGCCACAAGATCATCCTTAGATTCATAAATTACATACCGCATCAGATCCGACAACTTTAGAATCAATTCAGGCGCTTTATCCGATTTATCGAGGCTCAGAGAATAGAGGCTGTTGAGGGTATTGAAAAAGAAATGCGGGTTCACCTGCGATTTCAGCGCTCTTAATTCGGCTTCCACTTTTTGTTTTTCAACCTCCTTCATCCTGAGTTCCACATCCTGGAGCGTAATGGAATCGCGCATAACCTTCAACAGCGTTGAAACGATCAGGAAAAGCAGAACAAGAATAAATTCGGCAATAACCTCAGACAGAATATTGGGATGATTCCCGCCTTCCATAAAGTATGAGACAAAAAAATTAAGAAGGATAAACAGGATGATATTGCCAAGTTCGAGAAAGGAAAAATGCAGGAACTTTCGCCGGTTAAAAAACCGGGGTATCAGCCAAAGGAGATTGATATAAACCGAAACTGCAAGAAACAGGATTGTTACCAGAATGCTGGAAGCTATCCTAAGATCAATATTGTAAAGGTTAAAGTCGCCCCGCAGATAAATCAAAACAACCGTAAAAAGCACAATGCTGATCAGCCAGAAAAGAATATGCTGAATAAGGTGGTGTTTTTTCCTCCCTTTTTCAGGAAAATTGATTTGCATTTTACCGATTTTGCCGCAAATGTGAGCATTGATTTCGGAATAGTCAATAATTTTTGATGTCTGATATAAAAAACCGGATGAAATTCTCATTGTACCTGACTAAAGAATTTTATGACTTTTGTGCATTCCATTGTTACTGCCCAATACTCTATTAGCCCAACCTCGGCAATTTTGTTGAAATGAATTATTCTGCATTCATCTGCCTGTTTTCTATTTTATCTGCGATAACCTTTTTGTAAGCTGTCTTGACGTTTGTCGTATTGAAGAGGTAATATCTTGCAGGCGCAAAATGACAATATCGCTTAATAAATTATTTCATCTGTTAATATTTTGTTTTTTGTTCATATTCAGTTGTTTAAAAAAGTTGCAAAACACCAGAAAAGTTATTGTTTTACATAATCCCGAAGGGATTTTACATTTATAGAAATCAATTCATAGCTATTGTGCGACTCCAGCGGAGTCGTAGATTTATCATTTCTTTTTTTCCTATAAATGTTTGATGCCTTCGGCATCGGTTTTTGTTTTTTAAATTGTTTATATTTCATTTGTTGTTCGTATTCAGTGGTTTAAAAAGTTGTAAAATGTCATGAAAGTTAAATTTTCATCCTCAGCGTTTTTTTTCGCCAAAGTTTCGAATGTGCGTCGAATAATCATACTTCTGTGTGTCAAAATTGAATAGTAATGAAAGTTTCCATTAATATAGCGAATACGTCGGATTTACCGGCGGGTAAATGTCCCGTCCGCCTTTAAGGTTAAATTATTTTGTAATTTTATAGCGAAATTATTTTAATACCGAATGATACGCTTACCAATAACATGAAATACTTATGAGAGATAATTTAATTACCTTGCTTGTTGTCCTTACAAACGTCTTTTCCCCGGTTGTTGGCTTTACCCAGTCAGGGAATCTTCCTGCCGCCGAAAAGGCTCGCACTCACAACGAATCGCCTGATAACGGCTATATGCCTAATGCATGGGGCAATAAAAAAACCTCTCCTGGAAACAGGTACGACGGTCCCGGATTTTTCACAGTACAGGTGAATGTTGATGCTAATGGCAATAATATTATAGGCGACGCCGCCAATGAGCCTTCCCTTGCTGTAAGCCCCACTGATCCTACAAAGATGGTTATCGGCTGGCGGCAATTCGAAACGGTTAACAGTAATTTCCGACAGGCAGGTATTGGATATACAACCAATGCCGGCGCCTCCTGGACATTTCCCGGCCCGATAGATCCGATGACTTTTCGCTCCGATCCTGTTCTCGATGTTGATTCTGCCGGCACTTTTTACTATAACAGCCTCACCAGCAATGCCAGCGGATATACGTGCAGAGTTTTTCGCAGCGCCGCCGGAGGCTCTGCCTGGGATGCCGGAGTGGAAGCTCATGGCGGGGATAAGCAGTGGATGACCATTGACAGAGGCAGCGGAAGCGGAACGGGTAATATTTATTCATCGTGGACATCCTATTACAGTTCGTGCCTGCCGGGGTTTTTCACCCGTTCAACGGATGGAGGTAACCTCTATGAAAGTTGTGTAACGGTTGAAGGAAATCCCTACTGGGGCACATTAACCGTTGGCAACCAAGGAGAATTGTACCTTGCGGGCGCCGGTTCCGGCGATGGGATTATGGTCGTCCGGTCTTCAAACGCCCATATTCCGGGATCTTCGATTGCCTGGGATTTTACTTCCCAGGTTTACATGGACGGATATATTACTTCGCAACCGGATGTCAATCCGGTAGGTCTGTTGGGACAGGCATACATTGATGTTGACCGCTCGGATGGCGCGGGCAGAGGAAACATTTATGTACTTGCTTCGATGGTTCGTATTTCAAATGGAGATCCGGGAGATGTGATGTTCTCGAAAAGCGTTGATGGCGGATATACCTGGAGCGCGCCTTTACGCATTAATAACGATCCAACCGATTTCCATTGCCAGTGGTTTGGAACGATGTCGGTTGCTCCCAATGGCCGTATTGATGTGGTTTGGCTTGATACCCGCGACGATCCGAATGTTAATCTGCTTTCGGCATTGTACTATTGTTATTCCGACGATCAGGGCGAAACCTGGTCTATCAACAAAAAACTTTCTGATATTTTTGATCCTCACCTGGGATATCCTCAACAAGACAAAATGGGCGACTATTTCGATATGGAATCCGACAACGGCGGCGCTCATCTCGCCTGGGCGAATACGCTCAACGGGGAACAGGATGTTTACTATACTCACATCATCCCTTCAATAGTGGCAGTTTCAGAAAATACAGGCAAACAGGAATCATTGATTTTCGAAGCTATGCCCAATCCATTCAAAGGAAAAACACGTATAAAATATACAGTTCCGGTTGCCGGTGATGTAAACCTGACGGTATTCAACATTTATGGTCAAAAGGTTTCAACGCTGGTTGATGATTACCGAACCGCAGGCATGTTTACATTTGAGTTCGACGCCGCTTCGCTTCCAGCAGGATGTTATGTTGGACAGTTGACAGTTGGGGGAAGGGTTACAGTTGGTAAGTTGGTAAGCTGGTAAGTTGGTAAGTTGGTAAGTTGGTAAGTTGGTAAGTTGGTAAG
>JBAXRP010000102.1:0-14117 GCA_037131145.1 Bacteroidota bacterium | reverse complement strand
TCTATCATTCCTTCTGTTCAGGCAACACATGCAACTTCCGATATGTACTGGGCTCAGAATCGGCTTGGACAGGAAAGAATCAAAGACGCTTATGCCTATAAATCATTAATGAACCAGAATGGGTGGCTGGCGAATGGCACAGATTTTCCAATCGAAAATATTTCCCCGCTCCTAACCTTTTACGCAGCAGTTTCGCGTAAGGATTTGAAAGGATTTCCTGAAGGAGGTTTCGAACCGGAAAATGCGCTGTCTCGCGAGGAGGCGCTACGGTCAATAACTATTTGGGCGGCAAAGGCAAATTTTATGGAAAAAACAAAAGGCAGCCTTGAAGTAGGTAAAGACGCCGATTTTATTGTTCTTGATCAGGATATCCTACATGCTCCCATTGAACGCGTTCCTTCAACTCATGTTGAAAAAACCTATATCAAAGGGGTAAGGGTGAAATAAACCTCAGTTTTTTTCGCGGTTGTCAATAAATTTTATGGGTTTACGGCTGGTTTCGGGAAACTGTAGTTTCTGTAAGGTGGATTCATGGTCAAAGGAAATTATTGGAACCACTCGTAGTTTTGCTCTGAAATGGTCTTTGACGTCTTTTTCTTTTTCTTCTCCGATATTTTTTCCGCTTACCCGAATCCTGATTTCATCGGTTCCAATCTGGTTGGTATAAACTTCAACGATATAGTTCGAGATATAATCAATACTGTCGAGAATATCGTAAAGCGCAGGAGGGTAAAGCGTCGTTCCCTTATATTTGATCATCTGGTTTTTTCGACCGAATATGGGACCAAGACGTATTGTATTTCTTCCGCATTTACATGGTTCGGTATGATGATAACAAATATCCCCGGTCTTGAACCGAACTAAAGGCATTCCTTCGACGCCAAGAGTAGTGATTGTGACTTCTCCGGGTTCACCTTCGGCAACAGGGTTATTGTTGTCGTCAAGAAATTCCACGATGATCAGTTCAGGGTGGTGATGTCCGCCAATTCCTTCGGCACATTCTGTGAAACTGGTTGCCATTTCAGTGGAGGCATAAGTTGAAAACAGTCGGAGCTGCCATTTTTCCTGTATTCTCCTGCCCAGCGTATTCGGTGAAAAATCGGAATTTCTTAGTGGTTCGCCAATACATACCGCGTTTTTTATGCTGCTATTGCAGTAATCAATTCCACGATGTTCGGCATATTCGATTATCTTAAGAATGAACGATGGTACAGCAATAATTGAATTCGGTTTTATCCGGTTAATAGTATCCCACTGTAATTCAGGGATTCCATTCCCAACTCTGACTATCCCGGCGCCGAGCGCCCTGATTCCCATGAAATATGCCAGTCCTGCCATAAATCGCCGGTCAATTGTTGTCATTAACTGATAAACATCTGTCGGAGAACCTCCGGCGCATGTAAACGAAATTGCTTCATTATACGCCAGCCTGTCCAAATCTTTATCTGTCATGGCAAAAGTTACCGGATCGCCCTGTGTTCCTGATGTTGTAATATAATCAATGATTTTGGTTTTTGGCACACAGAGAAAATCGCTGTTTTGGTTTTGCAGATCGTCTTTCATCGTAACCGGAATCTGAGCAAGATCTTCAACGGATTTGATTTTCCGAATGTCTATCCTGTGTTTCTGAAAGATATCCTTGTAAAATGGCGAATTGACGCTGAGGTATTCAAGCGTCTCACGGAGTCTGCTATTCTGGTATCTCTGAATGTTCTTAAGCGAAGTTTGCTCTATTTCAGGGAAAAATTTGTTGTTCATAATCGACATAGATGATTCCAGTCTGAAAAATATTGATTGTGGGCTAAAGCCTAGTGTGCATTTTAGTTTCCTTATCCCCGACCTAAAGGTCGGGGCAATTCAGGTCGGGGCAATTCAGGTCGGGGCAATTCAGGTCGGGGCAAAATATATGCTCAGCTCCTCCCTTATCAGTCTTTTTTCTTCATCTTTCAGAGTGAAATTATTTTTCTGATAATGGTTTGTTTTCTTTTTAAAATCTCTGATTTTCTCTTCAAAACCGACTGAAAAAGGGAGGTTCAACTGTTTATAAAGGTTCGTGATAACTGTAACCGGATCTTTTTCAAGGTCTTCAAAGCGGATTTCTGCGATTGTTCCGGCAGGAAGATCGCTTTTTGCTTTCTCCACTACATTGAGCAGTTTGCCAAGAAATCGCGCCACTTCATCAACCGTAGGGTTTGTAGCGTGATTTGTAAGCGTATTTTGTTTTCCCAGTATTTTCCACATATTTATGGTCGAAGGAACAACATTAAACGGATGCCTTGTAATATGGATAAACTTTGCTTTAGGAAATATTTCAAGAAGTGTATTTATTCTAAATGAGTTGAATGGATTCTTTGAAATAATTCTCTTTCCGCTTTTAAAATGGAGTTTACGGTAAAAGTGTCGAAGCTCATTTTTCCATTGTTCAAGATCAGCCGACGGAGGAAGGAATGGCATTTCATCATCCAGAAAATACTTTTCTGAACTCTGAAAAACAAGTTGTTCAAGTGGTGAAAATGAAGTTGTCCGGTATATGGCATATTCATCTTCCTGGGGTTCATCCATCCCTATTTCCACCAGATCCATTGGGCGATGCTTTCCAATCAACCTTTTAAAAAGAGGACGGTAAAATGGATAGGAAACAAGAAAACTGTCAGGTACAGCGACCTCAAATAGGGTAGGAGCGTGAAAGTGTAGATCCAGGCTCAGCGCCTGATGCAGGTATGTAGATCCTGTTCGCCAGTGACCAATGATAAAAACCGGATCTTCCGGAACTTTCAGTTTATTCAGAGCCTCGGCAAATCTGGCTTTTTCAATCATCGAAAACAAAGACGACCAGCAAGCTCCCTGAAACAGGAATGCAAGTCTTAGGAGAGTTTTTGGATTGAAAGCGACTTTATTCCGGTTCAAAAGCCGAAACAGTTGACTGATTGTAATTCCGGCTGTCAGGTATGAGTCTTTCAAAACTGGGTTTGCTATGGAATTATTTTCACCAACCGCTGATTGGTAATAAACTGCGCAATGCTGTTAATGGAACGTATCACTTCGCGCGCCAGATTCTGGTCGGCAATGCGGAAACCGTAAGTTCGCTGAATTGCCATGATGATTTCAATTGCATCTACTGAATCAAGTGTCAGAGCATTTCCACCGCCAAAAAGAGGCTTCTCATCATCCACATCCACGGGGTCAACATCGGTAATGCCAAGTGTGGAGATGATCATGCTTTTGATTTCAAGTTTTAACTCATCAGTTGGTTCAGGCATAAGTATTTACTTTTGGCAATTATTTAATTGCGATGGATAAGGATTTAAAGAACTTCTCTTCAACGTCAGCCCGTTCAGAAATCATTTCACTCAACTGGTTTAATTTATCTGGTCCCAGATCGCGGTTTTTTCCGATACGGGCAGCGAACAACGATATTTCACGCCATCCGTCTCCAATGTTCATGAGTTCTTCGGAAAGCGACTTCAGTTCGGTAATCCCGGTTATTGCGGCAGCCTGTTGAAGAAATGTTGCATAGATAAACCTGAATCCTGCGCCGCCGGTTCCCTGGTCTTCGAGCAGGATGTTGATTTTCATGATTTCATGCGATAGATGTTCAGTATCGCGCGCAAATTTGGGCCATTCGGTCACTTTTTTTGCAAACATCCGAATTCCTTTGATACCGAGGAAAGGGATTGGAATTTTCAGCATATTAAAGCAGGCTTTGCTTATACCTTTGAGAATTGCCGGCTTCAGGTTAACCTGAGATGGCACACTATCAACATGGAACATAAACCCTTTTGGCGACATGTTTCCTCCGGCAAATCTTCCCTTTTCCAGCGATAAGGTATCAAGTTCAACCAATTTCGGGAAATAGGCGTCGCTGACGATATACCGGTTTTCCTCCTTTCCAATAACTACAAGGAAATGGACGTTGATATGCACCCGTTCCCAGGAAGGAACATAATCGAGATAGAAAAAGTCAACCTGATTGGCTACAGGAATCTGTTGCCCGATCAGTTCATCCAGTTTCGCTTCACCCTTTACCGGGTCTCTGAAATTATATGTTTTAAACCTGACGCCGAGACGTTTTTCAATATTTTTCCGCATCTGTCCAGGTTTATTCCGGACAATAAATGTGGGAAAAGCGAATGATTTCATTTTATGAAAATACCCAAAAAATATGCCGCTTGAAATTCCAAAAACCAGCGGCTCTGAAATCTCCATACCTCGATGGCTCAGCAGCGATGCGATTGTCCCCGATTCGCAATGCGCTCCCATTTTATGTCCATAGTTATTTATGATCATCTATTTTCGCTCCTCAATTTTGGTAATTACTACAAAAGGATTGTCAGTTGGCGATTGAGCGATGGAAATATGTTCAGCTTTATTTTCAAGGATCAGGTTTGATTCCAGCGTTCCTTTTGATTCGATCAGAATAACCTGGAAAAGGTTTGCCGGAACTATATTAAAAACCCGTGCATACCGAATTATTTCATCTGCCGAAACTCCTCCAAAATTCACAGGATCCAGATGCTTCTTTACCCTTGATTTTCTGATTCCGGCGCGCGCCGCCAGTTCAAACAATGTGAGGTCTTCGAGAACCATGAAGTATTTGACGATACTGATTCTGCCTTTTGTAAGTTGATCCCTAAGTTCAGCTTCCAGATTACGACGTTTCAGCGTATAATCGTCCATGTAATTAGCTGAAAGGTATGACCCGGTCTGGATAGGTCCGTAATTCCCATCCTCCTTTTCCACGTAAATTATTACCTGCTGTTCAGGGTAATCAACATATCCCTCTTTTTCTTTCATGGGTAAAATTGTAAGATCAAAGCGCTATTTCGGTTTTGCAAAAATAACAATGCTGATGATCATTGCCAAACCAAAAAACAGGATGAGTAAAATCGAATTTGGCAGTATGGAGATAATGTCGCCTTCGCGAACAAAAAGGTTGAGATAATTATCTATTCCCCAACGGATGGGAGAGAAATGGCTAACAATCTGCACAGCTTTCGGCATCAAATGTACCGGAAAAAAAGTTCCGCTGATAACTCCCAGCATCACTACCATCACCGAGCCAAAGAGGGCAGCCTGATTATGGGAGGAGGCTGCCGAACCAGTGATAACACCAAAACCGACGGCAGCGAGTGAGGCTGCTACAGTAGCAATCGCAATGGCAAAGTACTGATTATCTATTATTAAACCCGGCAGCCCAAAAAAATAGGGAAATATCCAGCTTCCCACGAACATCATCAGGATAAATTGCAAAAAACAAACAGCAAGATAAACCAATACTTTCCCTCCTATTATAACCGATAAACCTATTGGTAGTGAGCGCAACCGCTGGAAACTTCCTTCATTTTTCTCGGTAATCAAACTTCCTGACAAGGGGATGACAATGAAGAACATGGCAAAAAGAATGAAACCCGGTACATTGTTCTGAATGACATTCGGGAGAATTGTGGCTTTATCTTTCCGGGCGTAAGATTCAATTACAGGTTGCAGACTTTTCAGCGATTTGCCAATCATTTCCCGGATCAGTGGTTGCATTTTTTCAGGCAAATTACCGAGAATGCCATTCATTGCAACTTTTGCCTGGGATCCTTTGATGATGTAGGTGAGAGAATTTGTAACCGATTTCCTGAAGGTTTCATGTAATACCGGATCAATGAGAATGATAATCGGAGCATTTGCCGGTGGAATTACCACGCCAAACTTATAATCGCCGGTATTGATGAGGCTTTGTGCTATTTTCAGCGTGAGCGGTTCATTGTTGATTTGAGTTACCGGAAGTATATAACCGGATGAATCAAAGTTTTTTAACAGTTGGAGTGAAAACTCAGTGCCTGCTTCGTCAATAAACAGAATTTTTGTTGCGGCAGCCTGACTTTTCACCACATTTTCCTGAGCTATAACGACAATAAAAATAAGGAGAACCGGCATTACAAAGAGGATAATCAATCCTGGAATATCCCTCACCAGCAATAAAATCTCTTTTTTATGGATGTACCAGATTTTCAGCATGGCGCAAAATTAAGAAGATCATTGCTTTTTAGCTTCAATAAGGCAAATAGGTGCAATGGTTGGAATTATCGTTGGCAGAGTGAATCCTGCTTTGACAAGAATGGTTTCAAATTCAACGGCGGTACGTTCCTTTCCTCCATGCATTGCAGCCATCATCTGGATATCGAGTAATTTGGAAAGGGAAGGCGTATTTCCGGGGGGAACTACCATTTCAACAATAAGCAACCGGCTGTCAGCCAGCATATTTTTTGAAATATTGGATAAAATTATCAAACAATCTTCATCGCTCCAGTTGTGGATAATATTCTTAAGGATATAAATGTTTGCTTCAACTGGAATAGTTTTAAAAAAATCGCCGGCGATGATCTTGGTACGGTTGAGCGCCTTATGAACGGCAAGTATTTCCGGGGCTTTCGCAACTGCTTCGGTTGTATCGAAAAGTATTCCGGTTGATCCCGGATTGTTTTTCAGGATGTTTGCAAGCAGGAATCCTTCGCCGCCTCCGATATCAGCGACAACCTTATACTTTGAAAAGTTATATGCATTGAGGATAGGGGCGAGGCCAAGTTCTGAGAGGTTTGACATTGATTTATCAAACAGTTCATACTCTGCCGGATGATCTTTCAGGTATTCATAAATCACGGCGCCGTATCGTTCTTTGAATGGATCCATGCCGGTTTTAACGGCGACTTCGAGATTGCTCATCAGGTTCCAGTTGACCGGACCGAGATGATGAAGGATCATGTACCGCAGAGAACCTTGTTTATCGAGCAGCGCTTTCGACATGCCATTCAGACAGTATCGGCCATCCTTCATTTGCCGGAATATTCCCTGGCTTGCAAGAGCGCGTAACAGTCGTAAGACGTTGGACGAATCAACGTGAATACAATCAGAGATTTCAGCGGCAGTTAGTGGTTTCTCTTTCAGCAGGGTTGCGATGTCGAGTTTTGCTGCAACATATAAAGAGGGTAAAAGCCAGAAATACTGAAACTGCTCGTACAATACGACATTTCCAGGGAAGAGTTTCCTATTGAGTTGAAGAAGAAAGGCGCGGAAAGAATTGATGGCTTTTATGAGCCAGACAGGTGGGAGATTCTTAATAGGTTGCGGTTTATTATAACTCATCAGATCTAACGAACCGGGAGGTTTTTCAACTGAATTTCAAATTTTTCAAGATCTGCAATCAGTTTTGCCTTTTTATCCTGAAGGCTCAGTTTCACTGATGAAAACAACTGCTTGTAATACTGAATGCCTTTGTCGAGGTTATCGCTGAAGGTGGAGAAATATTCCTGCTGCTTTTCCGACCAGGGTCTGGCGGTTTCGTCAATCTTGTTTTTCAGGTAATCTATGTAGATTGACAATTCCTTAATGAACATGTGAGGGCGGTCTTTACGTCTGATTACATTGATTTTTCCGTAAATGTGATCCACCATTTCCTTCAGCGTCATCTCCTTTGAAAAATATGCCATATTTGGTCCTGGGCACACCGAAACACCCGGATGTTCCACTTTTGTATCGAGGTCGTTTACCAGCAGGGCAGATGTGCCGAGCCCTACGCAGATACATGATTTGTCAACGATTTTATTGAATTCGGTTTGATATTCAACTGAGTTAAGGTTTTTTGCTTTCAGTTCCTCAATTTTCAGTTTCTGATATTTTCTCGATGCCGTGCAAAGCGTAGGAGCTCCAAATTCATTACTCAGCGCTGCATATTTTTTCGGACAGGGATTTCCCGGCGTATGTTTTTGGATATAGGCGTCTTTTTCGATGTCTTTGGTATTTCCGCGTAGGTTGTTGAACGGAACGCCAAGCGGGCTGATGTTACTGACATACAAATCTTCTTCTGTAGCTTCGCATAACATCTCAAGGGTTTTGTTATCAACATTAACAACTTCGGGAACCAAAAGGAACGGAGTTCCCCAGCCAACAGAATTGAGTTCATAATGATCGGCAAGAAACTGATGTTCTTCTGATGTTCCAACGCCGCCCTGTGCCGTAATTTTTATCTCAGGCGGGTCGGATGGACAGTGTAGTTTTTTAGCGATGAGGGCATTTTTGAGCAGTTCAAAAGTTTGATGGATAAGTTCCTTGCGGTTGAGCTTCATCTCTTCGAGTACCGGACCAAGGAGGTATCCGGTGGTGGGAAAGGCGTGACCCCCGCAATTCAGTCCCGATTCAATCCGGTATTCTGAAACCCACAATCCTTTTTTTGCAAGATATTTTCCCTGAATTAGCGCTGATCTGTAATCGCTTACTTTGAGAGTGATCTTCTTTTTCAGATTAAAATTTTCATCAGGATAAAATTCGCTGAACGATTCGAGGTAATTATACAACCGTGGACTCATACCCGCAGACAGCACAACCGACGATGAAAGGTCGCTTTTAACAAATCCGCGAAGCGCCGCATGACCATCGTTGTATTCGGCGGGCAGTTTTTCATGGTTCCGATAGTTTTCCTTATCCACCTTAGTCATTATATTCACATCAATATTGCCCATTGAAAGGTTTTCGTTGATCCACTCCCTGACGTCGAGGTTATCCCAGTCGCGTTTAATCTTTTCAAATTTCTGTTTCAGAGCCGATGAATCCTGAAGCATTTCGATATATCGTGAAAATTCGCTGCTTTTCTGTTCGTAAGTTGTCTTTAATTCTTCAAATTTATCTTTTGCGAGTTTATCAACAAGGTTGAGGTATGCAGTTATCCGTTTTGCGCGGAAATCCTCAATTTTTTCAGATATACCCTGAAAAGGAAGATCAAACTTCCGGCTGTAGAATTCGCGTAATTTTTCCATCAGCATATCGTCAAGAAGCGAAATCACCGAAGAGATGCCAAGATGAGCCACTTTCACCGGCGTGTCAATGGAATATCCAATTCCCAATACCGGGATATGGAATGAATGCGGGGTTATTTTATTCATTTACATATATAAAGATAGTGCAAAGATACTCATTTTTAACTACCATTGTATTCGCAAGGTTCCCATCGGGAAGAAACCCATTGAGAAGAAATACCTGATCTCTCCTGTTTGCGGGTCAATGCGTTGAAGGGAAATGTTTGTAAAGCTGGTGCGGCATTGAATATTTAAAAAATTCAAGATTAAATCCGGGAAGGTTTCGCCTGATTCCGAAACGGAAAGCGAAGGGCTTATATTCCTATAAATTTATTCAGCCATCCGGTTTTTTGTCGTATGTTTGAAACATCAGGATAACTTATCAAAACCGGCAAATGAAAACACTATCAATTCTGTTAATTTCATTGTTATTCATATATTCCATCAACGCTCAAAATGCGCCTTTGACTGCCGATAAACAAATTTATGTTTATGTAAGCTCCACTACCACCCAAACTAATACCGGCATTATACGGCAGGGTTCATCCAATCAACAGATCATTGGAATTCAGATTGTAACTACCGGGAATGTAAACCCCGATATTGTGAGTTCATTTACCCTGAATACCAACGGATCAACAAACGCCAGCGATATTGTTGACGCAAAAGTTTATTACACCGGGACAAGCAGCGCATTTACCGCAACAAACCAGTTTGGAGCAAATTATTCAACTCCGGCTGGTTCTTTTTCAATCGTAGGTTCACAGGTTTTGGCTGAAGGGACTAATTATTTCTGGCTTACTTATGATATTTCATTAAACGCCGCCCATAATGATTTAATTGATGCAGAATGTAATTCCATCATTGTAAATGACACAGCAAAAACTCCGGCTATTGAAGCGCCTGAGGGTTTCAGAACAATAAAAGCAGCTTTGACCGGAGGCGTAACCGTTGGTTCAACCGGCGACTATCCAACAATCACCGGCGCAGGAGGCGTGTTTGAAGCAATAAACAATGGTGGTTTGAAAGGAAATACAACTGTTCTGATTGTGTCAAATACATTTGAAACCGGCGCGGTAGCATTATCGCAATGGTATGAAGCGGGTGGTTCATATTTCACGCTGACGATTCAGCCGGACGCCGCTGAGGAGAGGGTCGTTTCGGGCGGTTTTGCAGGAGGACTTATCCGGTTTAGCGGCGCCGATCGCGTAACTATTGACGGACGGTACAATAATGTCGGAAAATACCTCGCCTTCGCCAACACGGCAACCTCGGGAACCATCGCTGCAATACAACTCATTGGAACCGCAGCAGGAATGGGATGCGCCGATATTCTGATCAGGAATTGCAGAGTAAGCGCCGGTCACAACGGAAGCGGTTCCTACGCCATTACCATGGGCGGCGCCACAGTTGGATCTGGTGGATACGATCACGACCAGGTCGCCATTCAGAATTGCATTCTTTACAAAGCAGGATATGGTATCTATTCGCGAGGCAGCGTTACGGGGATATACAACAACCTTGTCATCTCCGACGACTCTGTTGGCTCCCTGATTCCAGGGAATGAAGTAAAACAGTGTGGAATATATCTTCAGCAATGTGCCGGCGCAATGATTTCAGGCAACACGGTATTTAATATCGTCAATGGCTCATCGGAACCCAAAGGTATTCAACTCTCTGCCGGCTGCATAAATTCAACCGTTTCCGGGAATATGGTTACAGGGGTGAAATATACAGGCGCCTTCACTTATGGAGGTTCCGGCATTTACGTCAATCCGGGATATTTGACCGCTAATATTTCAATTATCAACAACATCGTAACTGATATTTCAGGAGTTGGCAGTATGAACCTTGCTATTGCCGGAATCCGGATCGAAAACGGCGCCGGAATCGCGCTTTACTACAATTCAGTAAGCCTTGCAGCTAATGTAAGTCATGCAACGGCTGGCGATATTAGCGCCGCAGTTTTTATTGGCGGCTCGGCGGCAGAAATTATTCTGAAAAACAACATCTTCAGAAATTCCATCGTAAATACCGCTGCCAGCGCGCTATCTTATGCGATATATTCGAATATGCCGGGTTACGGTTTTTCCACAATAGATTACAACGATTATTTTGCCGGAGGAATACAGGGACGAATGGGTTATTGCGATTACGCCAATGCGACCACTATTACTCAATGGAGAATGATCACTTCGCAAGATGGTCATTCAATAGGCGACGATCCGTTGTTTGCCTCCCACACAGACCTCCACTTCGATTATACCTCGCCTGCGCGGTATGCCGCCGCTCCGGTAACTGGGATTACAAGTGATTTCGAAAATGCCATCCGCAATGATTCAACCCCTTCAATGGGGGCGCTTGAAACGCCGCGCGACAGCCAGGGACCTGAAATCATCTATTCAAAATTGCCAAACACAGCTTTGATGGTTCAACGAACTCTGATAGCGACAATAACTGATGCAACAGGCGTCCCAGTATCTGGTCCCGGTTTGCCCGTTTTATATTGGAACATTAACCATGGAGCCTGGAATGCCTCTGCCGGCGAACATACTGGCGACAGTAGCTACAAGTTTACTTTCGGGTTTGGCGTTTCTATATCCGACAGCGTATTTTATTTCATTGCAGCTCAGGATAGCTATTCGATGCCCAGCATAAGCGTATTTCCTTCTGCCGGGGCTGCCGGGTTCACTGCAAATCCACCCGACTGCTCCACAAAGCCAGCCAATCCTGACGCTTATAAAGTTGTGGCAGGGCTCAGCGGAACTCTAACTGTGAGAATTGGCGCCAATTACCCAAACCTTACCGGAACAGGCGGTCTTTTTGAAACTATCAACCAAAACATAATGGTTGGGAACGTTGATGCCGTGGCTATCTCCGACCTGACTGAACCGGGAAACTGGCAACTTTATGGCTGGCTGGAGGAGGGCGCCGGAACATATTCGCTAACCGTGAGTCCAGAAGGCGCTACTGAACGACTAATCTCGGGGAATGTTGATAAGGGTCTTATCACTCTCAACGGCGCTAACCGTGTCACAATCTCCGGCGCCGCCGGCGATACAACTTCCCGGTACTTCAGGATTCGCAATACGAACAACAGCTACCCGGTAATCCATTTCCTCAACGGCGCCCAAAACAATACAATCCGCAACTGCCATATCGAGTCGGAGCTATTGGGAATCACTTTCGGCGCGTCAACGGTTTTCTCAGGAAATTCCCATAACCAAATTCTTTTTAACGCTATTCATAATCGCACCGACACGACCGGCATTCAATTCTACGGAATCTATTCCCTCGGAACCACTGCAAATCCCAATCATTCGAATACCATCAGAGGAAATGAAATATCCAACTACAGTTCAACAGGCATTAATATAACCGGTATCGGCAACGGCGGCGAATGGGTAATCGCAGGAAACAGTTTTTTCAATAACCTGGAAACTCCGCCGTCAACTCTTCAGCGGGGCATTAATTTTGTACCAGGCTGGTTGTCGTCCGGAAACCATATAACCGGGAATTATATTGGGGGGCAATTGCCTCAATGCGAGGGTAGCTACTGCATAAATTCAGGAAGCGGAGGTTTCTCAGGGATTTCCATCAATGCAGGATCGACAAACAATTACATACAGAATAATACGATTTCAAATATTTTTTTATCCGATACAACCACCGGTAGCTTTTATGGGATAGTAGTTAATGATGGATGGTGTTCTATAACAAACAATATCATAGGTAATACTGATACTGCCAAATCCATCAGAAACGCTGCCTCTATTGGATTAGTTGAAGGAATAAGCGTACGGTCAGCTATTACCTGCAACGTTTCCGCGAATCTGATTACGAACTTTGTTTTCACTGCCACTTCAGGAAATCCGGAAGCAACCGGCATCTTTATTAATAGCGCCAATGTCGCAAAAAACCGGATATCCGGACTTGGACGCTGCGCAAATGCAGGCGTTTCACCTACAATTTTCGGGCTGTATTTATATGGAAATGCAGGAGCGACCAATGAAATAGTCAACAACTCTATTGCACTTGATGGAGGTTCTTCGGCTGACCCCAATATCTTTGGCGTTTATGATTTCAGCGGCGGCGATAACACTACTGATTTTTATTACAACTCAGTCAGCATTGAAGGTACGCCGGATGCAACATCTCAAACGGCAGCCATCAAAAGGGATAGCTATTCACATTTTAATATGCGGAACAATGCTCTCGCAAATTTCAGTCAGGCTGGGAGCGGCGGAGTTGACTATTGCTTTTACTTTTCTGATACAATAAATCTGATCTCCGATTTCAATGACCTCTATTGTGCCAATGGCAGCCTTGGATTATTGAATGGAGATGATATTTATCAGCTTGCCGACTGGAGAACCGCCTCAATAAAGGACGCACACTCGATAAGTTTGGATCCGTTATTCAAAAGTAATACAAACAATCTACACCCGCATACCGGTTCTCCTCTCGGGTCAGCGGGTATTGGAATTCCGGAAGTTACCGACGACATTGATGATATGCTTCGTGATCCGGTATTCCCAACCATCGGTTGTTACGAAAAATCTGCAATTACAAATAAAACCTGGAACGGCACAGTTTCATCGAGCTGGAACAATCCATCGAACTGGACTCCTTCGGGCGTTCCAATGGATTCAGATAACCTGACAATTCCGCCGGCAACGCCATTCCAATGCATACTGAGTTTCACCGGGCTGGAATGTAACAACATCACAGTAAGGGCAGGCGCTACCATTACATTGAATTCTGGTTCGGGACTCGCTGTTTTCGGAAATTTCATTATCGAAAACGGTGGAAACCTTACAAATGATGGGGTTTTGAACGTGAAAAGGGATATTTTGAACCTGAACTGACTGCAGCCGCAGTAAATTATAACATTCTGATTGCAAATTCCAAGTTTGAGTCTACTCCGAAAAGTGGTTAGAAAAATCAAAGTTTGGCTAAAGCCCGGTATATCAGCAACATGAATTGCCACGACCTTAAGGTCGTGGCAATTGATAAACAGATAGTTACTGGACTTTAGTCCAAATTGTTTCCTTTTCGGAGTAGGCTCATGTTCGTCATTTCCCAGGGGTAAAAATACGAAAACTACTGAATTTTGGGAATGATGTATGAACCGGAAATAACCAGCAGGTTGAAATAAAACATCAACCCTAACGATTAATTTTTCCTTTTCTCCTTAAAAAACTGTATATTTGTATTTTATGTGCAATTATGTATGGTTTTCGATTTTATTAATGTGGCTTTAACTTTATCTTTTTAAAC
>JBAXRP010000101.1:0-14128 GCA_037131145.1 Bacteroidota bacterium | reverse complement strand
CCAAACGGGATAAAACAGCGCATTTTAATTAATTCCAGGTTTCAGGTTTCAGGTTCCAGGTTCCAGGTTTCAAATCCCAGGAAAAAACAAGCGAAAGTACTGGTTTAAAAAACTTTGAAAGCAAGGCTTTGAAAATTGAACCTTTGACCTTTGAACCTGGAACGAGGAGATTAGATAAGCAACCGGATAATCATATTAATTTAATATGCCAGACCGAAAAGGAAAATTATCACAGGTATTATATGCCGCAGCGTTCTCTATTTTAGCTCTGACAATGCTTACCTTCATCCTTCGTTCGCCGATTGCTTCCTGGTATTTACAACGCCGGATTGAACTATTCAACAAATCATATAACGCCGAACTTAAAATCAGCAAGGTCAGAATACTTGGAATAGCTTCCATCCAAATTACCGGAATTTCCCTGCGACCCGCAAACGGCGATACCCTGATGAAAATTGATACAGTATATGCATCCATCGGCATTTTAAAACTATTTGCAGGAAGGCTTTCATTGCATAACGTGGAGCTTAAAAATTCCTGGTTTTTACCGAAAAACAATGATAAAAGTTCCAACTACGGATTTTTGTTTCAACACAGCAAAGTCAGAAACGATACTATTGACAGAACTTCCGAATACGCCGCCGCCACTGAAAATCTGATACGATTTATTTTCGACAAGATACCGTTATCGTTGAAAATCAGGAATTTTAATCTTTCTTATACAATTGACGACCATATTGTCGGATTGCACATTGATGAGGTTGCAATTACAAGCCATTATTTCAGAACGGCGATTACTGTTTGTGAGGATTCTGTTCAACAGCGTTGGGCGCTTGCCGGCAGGATTGACAACAGTAGCAGGTTAGCGGAATTTCGTCTTTTTCCGGCAGATGGAAACAAAATCAGAATACCTTTCATTCACCGAAAATGGCAGGCAAACATGAAATTTGATACGCTTGCTTTTGGATTTTCAGCCCTGGAAGCCACAATCGCCGGAAGGGTCAGGCTTGGCGGTTTTGCGCTAATTCGCGGACTCGTGATTGATCACCGGATGATAGCGGGTCAACCTGTAGAATTTGACAAGCTGGCAGTTGATTACACTTTCAATATCGGGAAGGACTTCATTGAAATTGACAGTTCTTCAACGGTGACTTTCAACCGGATTGATTTTCATCCTTATCTAAGGTTTCGTCCGAAGCCGACAAAACAGATTACCATAAAAGTAAATAAGCCGTCATTTGCGGCGCAGGATCTATTTTCGTCTTTTCCGCCGGGACTTTTTACAAATCTCGATGGAATCTGCGTCACTGGAAATTTGTCGTGGTATCTCGATTTTTTCGCCGATCTCTCCCAACCTGACTCTCTTCGCTTTGAAACAGCGCTCAGCAGGCATCAATTCAGTATTTTATCTTTTGGAAACAGCGATCTGACAAAAATCAATGAACCTTTTATCTATACCGCCTGGGATAAGGATCAGCCTGTGCGCACTTTTATTGTTGGCGCTGAAAATCCTGATTTTCGCAGACTTGATCAGATTTCCCATTTTCTGCCGGTGGCTGTAATGACTTCCGAGGATGGCGGGTTTTATCAGCACCGCGGATTTCTGCCCGACGCTTTCCGTGAAGCAATGATCGCCAACATCAAAGAACGGCGATTTGCCCGCGGAGGAAGCACCATCAGCATGCAACTTATCAAGAATGTTTTTCTCAACCGGAATAAAACTGTGGCTCGCAAACTTGAGGAGGCATTGATTGTCTGGCTCATCGAAAACCAGGAACTATGCTCAAAGGAGCGGATGTTTGAAGTTTACCTCAACATTATTGAATGGGGTCCGCTGATTTATGGAGCCAATGAAGCTTCGCGGTTTTATTTCAACAAGGACGCCTCAAAACTGACTCTCGCAGAGGCTATTTTCATGGCGTCAATAATTCCCCGACCCAAATGGTTCAGGTATTCATTTGATGAAAACGGGCGTCTTCGCGAATCTAATGCAGAATTTTACCGGCTGGTTTCGGAAAAAATGGTTCGCAAAGGCTGGATTACATCTGCCGATGCTGAGAATTTGATTCCCGATGTTGAATTGAAAGGAGCTGCGAAGCTGGAGCTGAAAAAGCATGAAACATCGCCTCCGGATTCAACCGAAATTCCGGAATGATTAGAATCCTGCCATTTTTTGGTCGTTTGCATCAGCGGTTCATCCTTGAATTTTTTCTACTTTTGCCGCCTTCTACTTCAAATTCTTTCTTATGCAAAACAGATCCTCCTTTTCAAAGTTACTTCCGGTACTTTTCGGATTTTTCATCATGGGCTTTGTTGATGTAGTTGGTATTGCAACCAATTACGTGAAACAGGATTTCAAACTGAGCGATACGCTGGCAAATCTTTTACCGATGATGGTTTTTCTGTGGTTTGCCGTGTTTTCAGTGCCAACCGGACTGCTGATGAATTCCATTGGACGCAGAAAAACAGTTATTCTTAGTATGGTCATAACTTTTGTGGCGATGCTGGTGCCGCTCGCTGCCTATAAGTTTGAAGTGATTCTGGTTGCCTTCGCCTTGCTCGGAATCGGCAACACAATTCTCCAGGTTTCGCTGAATCCTTTGTTGTCGAATGTAGTGCGCGGCGAATTGCTCACCAGCAGCCTTACCTGGGGTCAATTCATAAAAGCTATCGCTTCATTTCTCGGACCCATTATCGCAGGCTTTGCCGCTGCAAGTCTTGGCAACTGGAAAATGCTCTTCCCGATTTTTGCATGTATAACCCTGATTTCAAGCTTATGGCTGATTTTTACTACAATAGACGAAGAGCCGGCAAAAGGTAAAACGTCCTCGTTTGCCGCTTGTTTTGCATTGCTTAGAGATCCTGTGATTTTGATGTTTTTTCTGGGGATTATAGCGGTTGTTGGAATTGATGTCGGACTTAACATCACCGTTCCAAAATTTCTCATGGAACGATGTGATATTCTTCTGGAGCAAGCCGGACTTGGCACAAGTCTTTATTTTATCGCCCGTACCAGCGGAACTTTTATCGGCGCAATTCTGCTTGCGAAACTGGCTCCGCGAAAGTTTTTTATTTTCAGCATGATCGTTGCCATAGCCGGTATTCTGGTTATGCTTGCCATGAACAATATATGGGTAATTCTTGTCCTGATTTTCATTATTGGTTTTGCCGTTGCCAACGTCTTTTCTATTATTTTTTCAGCCGCATTGCAACGATTGCCCGGTCGCGCCAACGAGATTTCGGGATTGATGATTATGGGCGTTGCCGGCGGCGCAATTATCCCTCCGGTTATGGGCGTCGTTTCGGATGTCATGGGGCAAACCGGTGGATTGGCTGTGTTGCTGATCGCGATGGTTTATTTGCTGTTTTGCGCATGGCGAATGAAACCCAATTACAAAAATTTATAACATCAGATAGAACGGCTAAGGAGCCGTATGAAAATACGTTAATATTAGATATTGCCTTGGGTACTGTTTTGATAGTTCCATTCACCATTAAATTCATCGTTCTTCAAATTTAAATTATTCAATTCTTTAAACGACTTCGAGAACTACTGCTGCCACCTCCGTCTGTTGTAATCAAAACTCTGAGGGCGTCTGGATATTTCGTCCGATAATTTCCGAAGGCTTTTACTTGTACACCGTAAAGATGAATCAGGTTCTCCCCGAAGCGCCGGTTCAGTAAGCTTGGCAAGCTCAACTTTTATTCCCGGCATTTTTGCTCTATTAATCCAGCAAACACCTCGCCGCAAACGCATTACCCCTGCTTGCCGGGTACAGCGAAACCGAAAAATTATACAAATTCATCCCGTGCGATATTGCCTTTGTTTGCCCCGATGATGTCGAAGACCAGAATATCGTTGCGAAATCAAGGAAGCTCCAGCTTGAGGTCAGATAGAATACGCCACTCCGCAATGTCTTGAAACCATTGATTGAAGGACGAGGGACGAAGGTACTTTTCCGGGGTACAATTATCGGTTTGGGGAGTTAAATCTGAAATCGTAAATCCAAAATCCAGATTTGACGCCATCCAGCATTGGGTTCCGATTAGAACCGTTGGGTATGATTTCCCATCGCGGATATCGTTGGGGGTATTTCCGCAAATAAATGCAGGATTGGCAAGTACCTGAATGGTTTTCGACTTATTGGCGCTACAGGAAGCAACGTTTGTATAAGTATAATTGATGGTTTTCAATCCTGTTCCGGCAATGGAAGGGGTGAAAGTTCCGGTTAAGGAATTGACGCCCGGTCCCGAATAGATTCCTGCTAACGGTAGCCCGCCTTTGAGTTTGAACGGTTTGGAGGTCATGATGCAGCTTACGCTGTCGCTGTTGGCGGGGTTGTATGTAAAGATTGAGAGGATTGAAGGGATTGAGAGGATTGAATTGACTTTCCACTGGTACATTGGCATTGCCCCGCTATTTATGGCGGTGGATGAGAAAGTAACTGCCGATTCGGGGCAGAAAGGATTTGCTGATGCAGCAATTGCGATACCGTCCGGAAGTAAGGGTGGCAGTTCAGTGGAACATAACATCAGGAACATTGCCGGATAGCAGAATTTCCGTTGATTCGCCGGGTATAACCATAATTTAGTGTACTATTTATGCTGGCTCAACTATACCAGAACCAATTGGAAAATATTTTTTATTCGCTTTGCTGGAGTAAGCGGTTATCAGGAAAATTTATTGGATCAAGGGCAATAAAAGTGATGAGCGATTTTGATCTGGCACAACTTTACGGGATTGAAGTTAAAAGGTTGAAAGAAGCAGTTCGCAAAAATATAAGACGTTTTCATCCGGACTTTTTATATGAACTATCATAAGCGGAACATCAACCTTTAAGGTCGCAGTTTGCGACTTTAAAACGAGGAGAATATTCCAAATATCTGCCGTTTGCATTTACTGAACAAGTTGTTGCAATGCTTTCCGGAATTTTAAACTCTGATATAGCCATCCAGGTCAACATCTCTATCATACGGGAGTTCGTCCATCGCCAGCGGTTTCTCGACTCCAATAAAGAATTGTCCATAAAGATGAAGGAATTGGAGAAGGCAATTACCAGGCATGACGAGAAGATTAACCGGATCTTCCAGTCCATCAAAATGATGTTGAAGTAAGAGAGCATAAAAGGGCAGTATGACGAAATATCGAAAGATTCCCCGTTGATTTTATGTTCGCGCTAACCTGTGAAGAGTACAATTCTCAAAGGGGGCATTTTGGCGACTTAGAGAAGTGAAAACATGCTAATTTTATACCACTTGCCTTCACTGAAAAAATATAATGAATAATGGTTCCCTAACGAGATATTGTCTTTATGATTTTTGATTTTGGGCTTTGATGTTTTGCCTATTTGCGTATGTGAGTTTTAATTTTGCCTTGTGGGTGGCTACATTAACGCTAAAAGAGAAAAGTTATGTTGGCATGATTATTAACTTCTTGGCGTGTCTTTAATTTTTGGTAATTTTATCCTCGCCAAAAAAATCTCCATGCAGCGCTGTATAACTTCGGTTTCACTCTGTGAAATAAAGATTACACTTAGAAACACAGAGATAAAGAAGACACTGAGAAACACAGAGGAATAAAATATGCACAAGCTTATTCTGAAATCAGTATTATACCTGCTGATATTAATTTTGTCTTCAATTTCAGGAAATTCACAGGTGATTACTTTCTACAAAGAGGGGCTCGATACCCTGAAAATGCGTCAATTCACTGGAAATATTTATCTTGGTTTTTATTTTAGTCAGGATGCGTTACAGTATCTTTATCTCTCGGCAACAACTGCCGGGCTTTATGTTGACAGCCGGAATACCTACGAAATATCGGGCGTGATTACCTACAAAGGATTGGAACAAAGGTCAACCGGCAATAACGGATATGCAATTTTCAGAGCAAATCTTTGGCGGCATCTATTTGTTGACAACACAATTAAAACGAACCTCATTAATGCTCAGCCTTTTGTAATGTTTCAGTTTGATGAAAACCGTGGCGTCTATAATCGCTGGCAGGTAGGTTTATATGCTGTTCCCACTATTCTGATGAAGAAAAAAATTCAAATAACAGCCGGCGTCGGAATGCTTTATCAGTTTGATCGGTATGATCTGCTTCCACCCGATTATGTTGATTGGTGGAATGTAGATGAAATGAAGAAAATTTACCATGCCATCCATCAATTAGACCCCGATAGCGTCGGGTTTGTAAACCGCGCCGCTCCCCGCGGTGCAATGTACCTGAGCATAATCGCATCGTTTGGAAAAAACGTGAACATGAATGTGCTTTTTTCATACCAACAACCCTTTTCTTCAACTTTTCAGGGCACTCCGCTTTATTCCATTTCAGCCGATTATCGAACGCCATATCCCTGTATAACCGTTGAGTCGCTCCTGAATTTCAATATCCTGAAATGGCTTTCCCTTAACATCAGGTATTATATGCAGCATGACCGGAACCAGCTCACATACTACCTGCCCTATTACATGTATTCCATAACGATGGGGGTGACATTTGCGATTTGACGGGATCCAAACCCTAATCAAACCGATGAAAAAAAATTGAGGGTGTTGGTTTAGGCGATACTTTTCGATGGTTTTCGTGAATAAGGGTCACGGATTTTATTTTGACGCCAAAAATTGAGGGAATTCAGTTATGCCACTAATGTCACTGCCATTTTTTCCTGAAGATATAACATTGATTAACATAAGTATTGGGTTTGAAAACCGCAACGTAATTGTTTATTGTTCTTTCGGGCTTATCCAGTTTATCAGTATCCGGAGGATGATATTGAGTGTTTTCGGTTAATACAAGTCAGATAGTCGTCAATGGTAATGCGTCACGGGCTGAGATTGTGAAAGCCTTTGGAGTAAGCTCCATAATTGTAAAGCAATGTGTAAAGAAATACCGGGAAAGAGGCGCCCGTATTTTTTTTAGGCAGGTACTTGCGCACCAACACAGTGGGTGAGTTAGGCAAAGTTATCCCGGCAACTGCCTTCTCCAACTCCTCCATCTTTACCGCCAATTCTTTATTGGATTCGAGAAACCGCCGGAGTTAGAAGAATGCGCATATAATGGCGATGTTGACTTGGATGGCTCTGTAAGAGTTTAAAATGCCTGATAGCATTGCAACACCTTGTTCCGTAAAAGCAAAAGGAGGATATTTTGAATGTTCCCCACGTTTTCAGGTCGCAAATTGCGACCTGAAAACGTAGGGTTCTCCTTCTGAACCAGCAAAATAAATGTGTTGAAAACATCTGATTTTTCTGATTGTTCTATTCTGCCAATGCTTGGCAACACTGAATTTTTGGTAATAGTAGCGATTTTATTGACTCGGATTACCGAATCAACCAACAACCCATTTGCAATGGAAGGTTTAATCCCAATGTCAAATTCAGTACGATAAAACTGGCTGGTTATTCGACAAAGGATCACATCCTGGTCATTTGTGTCTGAAAGTATAAGAGCTGGCCTTTTACTAATCGAAGATCCATCCGTATGGGGAAACCCGAGAAGAACAATTTGTCCAAAGATAAATGGTTGCATGATCAATAATTGTCATAGATTTTGTCAGAATCTTCATATCCTTTGAAGAATACCTCTTCCACAAAACTTTGTTAATCCTTTTCTGGTTGTTCGTCATGATCATCAAAAAGTAAAATGGCACGGGCTTTTCTCCCTTTGAACAAATTCATCTCCTTATTGAAATTTTCAGGAACTTTAATTGAATTCCTTGAAACCCGGGTTGAAAATTCAATTGCTTTCATGAATTTATTTTATTGACAAACACAAAAGTAACGAATGATTTGTATTTGAACTATTTATTCTGGTTAATCGGATTTGGAGGAAAAGGTAATACATAAACCAGCAGTTTATTTTCTAAAACCTGAAATATAGTCCGCGCCGGGTCAGTGTACCACCAGCGATTTTTCCCGGGAGGTGTCTCAAAAGTATTAAACCGCGAAGTCGCGCCTTGTTTCCCAAAGTATAAAAATATTGTTAAGCACAATCATACGCCACGTCATAGTTTGGCGTAGTCAGGATTTGTCTTCGGATGAAAAAAGACATGAATACATTTTATTATAGCGGCTGTTTTTCCTTGCAGGTAAAAAAGCGTCCAATCAAAATATTTTTTTTCGATGAGTTGAGCTACGCAAAAATAGTATTATATTCGCATGTTTTTATTTAGTCTAAATATGTATTAATTTTTATTAGAAGGAGGAACAATTATGTCAGAGTATTCAAATCTATACCAGTCCAAACTGGTTACCGCTGAAAAAGCGGTACAAACTATTAATAACAATACAACGCTGGTTGTTGCGATGGCTGCTGGAGCGCCTCCCGCTCTGTTGAAGGCGATTGCACAGCGAGTTAAAAATGACGACCTGAAGGGTTTACAGGTTTGGTTTAAAATTGCCACAAAACATCTTGGTGAAACGCTGCTGGCCGACGATGTGATTGAGAAAGTAGATGCTCACAGCATGTTCCTTTCAGGGATTGACCATGCTATCGTAAAACGGCAGCAGCAGACCGGGAAAAAACTGTTAAGTTTTGTTCCGGTTAATTTCAGTCAGATTCCACGGCTGATGCGCGAAGTGGTAAAGGTGGACACTTTCGTTATCACCGTTTCACCAATGGACAATGCCGGGTACTTTTCATTTGGCACGAATAATGATTATGCTACGACTGCGGCAAGGGTTTGCGATCAGCTTCTTGTGGAGGTAAATCCGAACATGCCGCGGGTATTCGGCCAATCACAGATTCATGTTTCGCAGGTCTCCGCAATTGTTGAAAACGAGTGTCCGATGATCGAATTTCCTTCAACAGAACCCGGAGAACTGGATATGAAGATCGGTTCTTATGTTGCCCCGATTGTAGTCGATGGCGCAACCATTCAGTTGGGTATCGGGAAAGTTCCCGAAGGTGTTGCCCGTTCCCTTTATGGACATAAAGACCTGGGCATTCACACAGAGCTGTTTTCAAACGGGATGGTCGACCTGATAAGAAGAGGCGTTGTTAATGGAAGGCGCAAATCAATTCATCCGAATAAAATCGTTTGTACACTGGCCATTGGCACCAAAGACACCTATGATTTCATGAACGACAACTCTTCGTTTGAAACCTACTCCTCAGAATATGTCAATGGGATTTCCACTGTGGCCCAGATTGATGATTTTGTCTCCATCAACACGGCCATTTCCATCGATCTATATGGACAGGTAAATGCGGAATTCATTGCCGGTCATGAATACAGCGGCTCAGGCGGACAATTTGACTTTGTGAAAGGCGCCGCTATGGCAAAACGTGGGATTTCGATCATTGCTTTGCATGCCACAGCCAAGGACGGAGCAGTTTCTACGATCGTACCGAAAGTTGATATGGTTACAGATGTCCGGATGGATGTAGAACACGTTGTTACTGAGTTTGGAATGGTGAATCTGCGCGGAAAATCCACAAAAGAGCGCGCCCTTGCATTAATCAGCATTGCCGATCCGAGGTTCCATGAACAGTTGATTCAGGAAGCCAAGAAAGTAACCCTCATCTAAAGAAAGGATAAAAATGGATTCTCTGATTCAAACGAGTATTGAGAATGGTATTGGCGCCATTTGTCTAGATAATTACAAAAAGCGGAATTCCCTGAGTATTGATCTTGTTGGCCAGGTTCTGACAGCTTTTGATGATATGCAGAAAGCGAAGGTTAGGGTGGTCATTCTGCGCCAAGCTGGCGCCAATCCGGTTTGGTCGGCAGGTCATGCCATCGACGAACTGCCTGTTGCCAACGAAGAGCCTCTGCCCTATTACGACCCATTGGAAAAACTGCTTCGTACGATTAGGAAGTTTCCGGCTCCGGTTATCGCCATGGTTCATGGTTCTGTATGGGGTGGTGCGCTCGATGTGGTGATGAACTGCGATATGGTAATCGGCGATGAAACTGCCGCTTTCGCAATTACACCTGCTAAACTGGGACTACCTTATAACGCAAGCGGCATTCAGCATTTTATGAAACGGCTGCCGGTAAATGTGGTTAATGAACTCTTTTTTACGGGTATGCCGATGAACTCAGAACGAGCGCTTCGTTTCAGCATAGTGAATGAGATTGTACCTGCCGATCAGCTTGAGCAGTTCACCAATGACCTTGCGAAACTCATTGCCAGCCGCTCTTCGCAATCCATTGCAGCATTCAAGGAACAGGCTCGGATCATCCTTTCTTCAGGCGCCATCAGTCCCGAAGTATTTGAATATATCGAAGAGATCCGGCGACAGGTTTACCATGGCACGGATTACAATGAAGGGGTAAAGGCTTTCATAGAAAAAAGAGCGCCCAACTTTAGCTAAACAATGTCCCATAACGCCTGTCCGGTATCCTTACCGGACAGGTTTTATTTTGCCTTAAACCTAAAAAAACATGATGAATATGCCCAATCATAAAATCGCTTCCCTCGATAATGTCACCCGAAACCATGCAAAAATGGGGGAATATAATGCGAAACCATCTGAACCAGATCCGGAGGGCGCCCGGGTTGATCTCTATTTAAAACTCGGCATGATGCTTTATGAAGCCGGGGCATCGGTACACCGTACCATCGACTCGGTGCGTTATTGCGCCCAAACCTTTGGGGATAACGATATTCACGTTTTTGTGAACTACGAAGACATGGAAGTAAGTCGTCGTGATGGAAACTATACCCACTTGCGGATGCACGCCCTTTCGTCGCCTTTCAAGATCAATGCTGCTGTGCTCCATAAAATAAGCCGTTTGCTAACCTCAAGCCGCGAGAGCTGCGACAGTTCCGGGATAGTTATCAGTAAACTACAAGCAATAAGCAAACAACCTCCTGTAGCTCCCAAACTACTTACTACCTTATCCGTTGGGGTGGCATGCGGCGCTTTTACCCTTATGAACCATGGCGACTTGAGCGCCTTGTGGATTGTCCCTATTGCATCATCACTTGGCTTTGCAACAAAAATCTCAGCCATTGTCCGAACGGGAAACCTCTATCTTGCAGTTCTGTTATCAACGATCGTCACAGCCGGGGTGGCTTTTGGGTTACTTAAATTAGCGGGTTCTGCGACCCCTGAAACAGCAATAATTTCTTCAATCTTGTTTCTTGTTCCTGGGTCGATCCTAATCAACGGCGGGCTGGATATCATAAGGAACCACACGGTTTGCGGGATAGCCCGCGTCACTTCTGTCCTGATTCAAATGCTGATAATAACCGGAGTATTGCTGGTTCCCCTCTCGTTGCTTTCGATGGCGACAGGCGCTCAGGCTGTTGCTCCTTCTGCATGGACAGCCATTTTTATCAGCGTAGTGGCTTCCGGTATTGCAACACTCGGTTTTTCACTCATGATGAATATTCCCAGGGTGGCGTTGCTTGGCACCATAGTTATCGGAGGGTTTGCCCGGGCAATCCTCGACGTCGCGGTTCTTTACCATTTTGATCCCATTTTAAGTGTTGTTGTCGCCATGACGTTGGCCACCTTGCTTGCATTTATAATGGGCAGGATGACCCGGGTCACTGAAGTGGTTATTGCAGTTGTGGTAGCTATCCCAATGGTCCCTGGAATTGCTTCAATAAACGGTATCAAAGGACTCTTTCACCTCGCACACGCTTCAGCTTTACCTGATGCTGTATTGGTACAAACTACTTTGCAGAATTCTCTGTTTGCTGTGTCGGTAGTCCTTGCCCTTGTTGCAAGCATCATTTTCCCTATTATCATTCTTTCGTTGGGAAAACCAAGGGTATAGATCCACACACCGGTTGTTAGTACGTGAAATTTATTCTTGATTTGTCTTTTTAAATGATATTTTCAATGACCTATTGTATTTCTTTATTGATAAGTATTACAGAAGGTGGCGTGTGATCCTGCCATGCCCTTCCACACCCTGTTATGCCTGCCTTTGAAAAAATAAATTAGCCGTATTTCTTTGCTGAACACAGATTTCAGAATTTTCAGGCAGACAGGATTGACCAGGAAAAGCAATGGCAAATAGTTTTATTTAAAATGGGTTATATATTTCTCTCCTCTGGAGCTGGATGGTATTGTCCATCTGTAACTTGCTACAAAGATAACGCACCCACGGCGCTAAGATGTAATATTTATCGGGTACAATATTGTACATTTAAAAGCAAGGGAAACCGATTCACCTGATACTTTTAGAACTGATCCTGTTAACAGCCAATTGATGTTTGATAAATTCTTTTTCTTGCTCTAACGTCATTTCCATTATTTCAAGACTAAATTTATCACGTATGTCACGCATTATTTTTACGATGCCTGTCTTATTTACTGTCTCATTCATAATTGAAAATTTCTTTTGACGTCCGAATTTCAATAATTTGGTATCTTTCCCTGAAATTTATTGAATTGTATCCTCTGATTCGTTCAAGATTTACGCATTGCCGGCAACCGCTTTGCGGGGTTTACTTGGTGTTTCTTTTTTTTACCTCCTCCGTTTGCAGGTTTGCTGAATGTCAGCATCAGGAAACCCGCCCGCAATGTCGGCTGCCGGCTCGTTACCACCAGTTTTAATTTAACCGTTGTAATGAAATCTGCATTTTGCTATTAGGATTTCATCTTCCTTATAATGGTAAATCAATCGATGTTCATTATCAATTCGTCTTGACCAATAACCTTTATATTTGAATTTTAATGGTTCTGGCTTCCCAATGCCTGAGTATTGGTTTCTGGCAATGTCTTTCAATAATTCATTTATTTTTATCAGCATTTTTCTATCATTCTTCTGCCAATAAAGATAATCCTCCCAGGATTCATCAACAAATGTATATTTCATGGCTCAATGAGTTCTTTTTGAAAGGAATTCCCATTTTTCAATTTTTCAATTGCAGAATCTAGCCGTTTCTCATTTGTTTTTGAAGATAATTCATGTTGAGTCGCACTTAATGAATTGTATTCATCCAGGGAAATAATGACTACTCCACTGTCTTTACCCCTATTGATTATTAGAGTTTCAAAATTCTCAGTAACCCGATCAAGATATCTTTTAATATCTTTTCTAAAATCGGAAATGGTTGTTGTCAGCATGTGGTTTTGTGTTTGTACGTACCAAAGTACAAAAATACGTACAATTTTGAAATTTCGGTCACTGGTTAGCAATTTTTCATAAAATTGGCGGTAACAATATGCTTAAAATTCCAGCTTGCCAAAACATCAGCGGTATTAATTGTAGCTAAAGCTATGTGCTGACAATCAGCTCGACTTGACCTTCCCACTACTTTTGCAAGGATATATTTTTCCGAAAGTATTCGCGCTTCGTCTGTTAATTCAACCCGCTCCGCCAATTCATCCGGTATTGATTCAAAAAAATCGTGAATATAGTGAGGAGCCCTATACAATTCTAATTCCAAAATCTCAGAAACAATTACTTTGATCCGGTTTTCCAGGATTTTCTGAAAAAAGGGTTTGGCCTCATTTTCAAACTCTTTATCAAAGTATCCTCCGAATACGGATGTATCAATATAAATACGTCTTATCATAATTACAAGTGTACAAAATTTCCATAATATAGGTTTCATTTGCTGGAAAAGATTGCTTCTTCCTAATGAAGCAGTCCCATTCTCCTCTTTTTTCCCGATCAGTTGTTTGATGGCATGGAAGATGATTTGAATTCTTGAGGCGCCAAATTGGCGCCTCAAGTTTTGTTGTTCTTCACTGGTTACCTGAAACATGAAATCTTCGGGAAAACGCTGTATGTTTCTTCTTAATGAACGTTTTAACTGTTTTGTTTCAACGCTATACAGAGCTGCCAAATCCAAATCGAGCATGACTTTATGACCCCTGATGATCTGAATTTTATGCAGGATATTATCTTCAGGTACAGTCATATTCGATCCAATATCCTGTGAAGAGGTGTTTTTGGTTTCTGTGTTCATCCTTTTTCTGTTTAATCCGTTTCAGAATAAAAGGTAATAAACAAAACAGCAGTTTATTTTCAAAAACTTGAAATATAGTCCGTGGCTGGCAAGCGCACCGCCAGCGATTTGCCCAAGATGGTGTCTAAAAAGTATTAACCGCGAAGTCGCGCAATGTTTCGCAAAGTATAAAAACAGGATAATCTGGGTTTTCATGTTGCTTTGCTGTTAACTCCGCGTGACTTGGCGCGACCCTGCGGTTAAA
>JBAXRP010000100.1:0-14427 GCA_037131145.1 Bacteroidota bacterium | reverse complement strand
ATTACCAGGGCGCTTCAAAAGCGGGAAGTCCATTGCAGGATACCATTATCAATGGGTTCAATGCCTTGCGAAGTGGCGTATTCTATCTGAATTCAAGCTGGAGCTTTCCGGATTTTGCAACGATATTCTGGTCTTCAACATCATCGGGGCAAACAAAGGCAATATCGCACGGGATGAATTTGTATAATTTTTCGGTATCGTTGTACCCGGCAAGCAGGGGGAATGCGTTTGCGGCGAGGTGTTTGCGTGATTACTGAAGCAATGTCATAAGATAAAATGCAAATTTGGAACCTGGAACCTGGAACCTGGAATTTGCAATCAGAATGATACAATTTACCCAGTTTGCAGGATATTTTGGCTTGCCTGATTTACGCAAAATTGAAAACAATAAATATAGCCTGGTTTATTCATGAATTATTTTCGGCTGCCCATTTTTGATAAAAAATAACCGCAGAGGTATGCGCGAAGTAACGCGAAGTACCGCAAAGTATAAGAAAATTACATAAACTCCTTTGTGAAACACTGCGGTAAAATCTGTTCAACTCTGTGGTGAAAAATCAGGATAGAGGCAGAAAAATATCAATAATTTTCAGAGGCAGGAAAACAAAACAATTAGAAAAACAAACCGGATTCCAGATATTTTTGAACATATTCCTCAACCGCAGCTTCAAGAGAATAAAAAGGTTTTGCATAACCGGCTGTACGGAGTTTATTCATCCGCGCCTCAGTAAAATACTGGTACTTATCGCGAATATCCAATGGCGTATCAATAAATTCAATGGAATGTTTAATATTCAAGGCTGCAAATACGGCGTAAGCAAGATCGAGAAATGTGCGGGCTTTTCCAGTTCCGAGGTTGTAAATACCGCTTTCAACCTGATTTTCCATCAGAAAAAATAACACCTCGATAACATCCTTCACGTAAACAAAATCGCGCAACTGAGCGCCATCGTCATATCCCGGATTATGCGAACGGAAAAGACGCATGGAATCTCTTTCCCTGATTTGGTTGAAGGCATGAAAAATCACCGAAGCCATCCTGCCTTTATGGTATTCATTGGGACCGAATACGTTGAAGAATTTCAATCCGTACCATCGCGGCGGGGTCTTTACCTGCTGCAACGCCCATTTGTCGAAGTCATTTTTTGAAATACCATAAGGATTCAAAGGCTGGAGGTTGAAACTCAGATTGCAGTCGCCATCGTCATATCCCAGAAATCCGTCGCCATAAGTAGCGGCAGAAGATGCATATATTAACGGTATTCCATAATCGGCACATAACTGCCACACTTTTTTCGAATAATTCAGATTCAATTCATCGAAAACCGCCATGTTGAATTCGGCGGTATCGGTGCGGGCGCCAATATGAAAAATAAAATCAATATCTTTTGCGTGAAGGTGAAGCCAGATGAAAAACGAATCGCGCTCCACTTTCTCCCGGAAAAGCTTTTGTGAGAAATTGGGGGATTTAGCTTTTTTTGAAAAATCGTCAACCAGTATAATATTCGAAAAACCTGATTGGTTAAGTTTGCCAGCCATGCAACTTCCGATAAATCCTGCGGCTCCGGTAACAACTATCATATCTTGTGGTTTATTTCTTTTCGGCAAAAATACTCATTCTGATAGCGCCACAGGATACTAATCATATTTTTCTGATTACTTTTGCCGCTCGTTTTAAAACCTGTTACTATGAAATCACAATTGAATATCTCAGCCTTTATACATGGAATTTGTATGATCCTTGCGCTTATTTTTATCCCTGCATGGCTAACTGCCCAGGAATCCGGAACTTTTACCGACGCCCGCGATGGCAGGGTTTATCATTGGACGAAGGAAGGTAGTCAGACATTGATGACCGAAAATTTGCAATTTATTGATACGGCTGGAAGTTGGGCATACAATAACGACGATAGCGTGCATGTTCTGAAATACGGACGTTTGTACAACTGGAAAAGCGCTGTAAAATCTTGTCCCAAAGGGTGGCGTCTTCCCAGTGAAAAGGAGTGGAATAAACTTATTATGTTTCTGGGAGAAGAAGTGGCAGGGCTAAAGATGCAGGCAATGGATACCATTGGAAAAACTAACCCAAAAGGTCAACCCATAGATCCTCAGGCATACTCATCATTGCTGTCTGGAATCAGGCATCCCAATGGAACCTGCCTTAACGTTACTTACTGGGGTGGCTGCTGGTCGGCTACTGCGGTAAACGATACCACTGCAACCAATGTTTTATTTGTTCGTAAAGGCGGAACAATTGGTATTAGCGCTAATGATAAAAGAGCTGGTTTTGCAGTTAGGTGCGTGAAAAAGTAAGAATCTGCCATTTTACCTTCTTACCAATAGGTAACAAAACGTTATCAGCAAAATTGCTGTCAAAATATTTCTCGCAGACCTGTCAGCGCCTATGAAAAACCTCTTAAAAGCAAAAAACCTGGCAGGTTTGCTAAACCCTGCCAGGCTAAAAAGTCAAATTTCGATTATTCGATTATTATTATTTTGATATAACAAGCTTATGATAAACCGTTGATGAACTTCGTCCATTGACTGTGGTTTTCAGGGTATAAACCCCGCAGCCAAACCGCGAAACATCTACTTCCTTCTTTTGCTTTCCCTTTGAAAGCCCGTCAAAACGAATCCTGTTCATCAGTTCGCCAACAGCATTGTACCATTCCACCATAATATCGGCGTCTATCGTCAGTTCAAAATCAAGCCAGACTTTACTGGTTGCCGGGTTTGGATAGAGCGCCATTCTCGTTATCATATCGCTCTTTTCATTAACCCCGGTTGGTTTTACAGGCAATACCGAAGAGACCGATAACATGGAATTACTTATTGGTTCGCCCCAGCCATCGGCAAGTTCCGATTCATTTTCAATATTAAGTGTGATCGGAATACCCAAAGGCGCTTCATTGGATAATCTGAATTTCAGGGTTAGTAATACATCCCCGCTTGCAAGGTTTATTGGTTCAATTTGCGACCATGCAATTCTGATCTGACCATTTTGAGCAGTGTAAAGCACATTTCCCTGAGAAATAGCGATGTTCAGCAATTTCAGATTATCCGGGGAATATCCAAAAACCAATGAGATTGCGCTCACTTGTTCGCTTTTCCTGATCCTCACAGGGAGTTCAAATTCCTCTCCCACGATCACTTCAACGATACCTTCATTCAAAAGCGAAACGCCAGCCGTTGCTGCATCTCCCGTTGCAGGAAGGTACGATCCGTTAACGTCGCCTGTGCACAATCCCTGGAAGTTCTGAACAACGTTTGTTCCTTCCACTATAACACTATCGCCACCCGTTGGTTTCGCAAATACCCAATCGCCATGAGCAAAAGAGTTATCCAGTTCAACAAATCTGCGCTTTATTTTAGTTGCATCGGTAGAATTGATGTTATTTGTGTTATTGACGTCGGCGGCGAGCAAACGAACCGGTACTGTAAACGGTTCAAGTTCTACAAAGTGGCGTTCAACTTTTATGGCGTCCGATGAATTTACACCGCCCCAAGGCTTAGTGCATCTGCCGCCAATAGTATAGGTATTGCTTGCCTTTCCTGTAAATTCAAATTGTCCGGCGAGATTTGTACGCGACGAATCAACCTTCACACCGTTTTGTTTAAGAATCACCCACAATGAATCGAGAGGCGTATTCGCATTATTATTGTACATGAACGCGCCGCTGATGTTCAATCCCGGATGTACCTCCCCGTTGATATAATAAGCCGGGGTAGCGCCATCAAATGACGGGTTACCGAGTGAATCGGCGTATTCACAATCTGATCCGCCATTTGATTCGTTGTTGAAAGTTACCGCAGTCGTTCCATCTATATAGTTAAACACAAGATCAACGAGTTTGCTGGAATTTGCAAGGGTAATCGGCGTAAGTCCCGACCAGGTAATCATCACCTTTCGGAGGTTTTCTGAAATATTGACGCCGCTTACAATCATCCCTGAAAGCGCCGGATTAATGTTGGCGCCTGAGCTGAAAGTCATCACATTGGGGTTATATTCCACACGCAATGAAATGCCTTTAATTTTAATGAATCCGGTTACCGTTAATGGAACTGATACAGGATAACCTGCTCCTGCGCCAACAATTCCCGCAGTGGTGACAGGAGCATTGTTGAGCGGAATTGCCAGCGTTGTAAATGTCATCTCATTACCATAAGCTGTTCCAACAATATTGGTCGAATATGCCCTTACATAGTAAAGAGTGTTCGGAGTGAGACCGGTAAGGCTGCTTACAAACACCCCTGTTCCGGCGCCATCTGTTGAATGATTGTTGGCGGTTGTTGGATTTGATAAGGTATTCCAGCAAACCCCGCGCGATGTTACTGTCGCTCCTCCGTCGGAAGAGACATTTCCACCCGATGTTGCCGATGTTTGTGCAATATTGGAAGCCGGTGTTGTAGTAACAGTGGGCATAACATATAACACGGTTATTGTTATCTGATTGGATATTGCCGGATTATTCGACGTACAGGTCAGATTTGATGTTAGTTCGCATAACACAATATCTCCATTTGCCGGGATATACGACCAGGTTGGTGAATTAGAGCCAACATTAATACCGTTAACTTTCCACTGATAGAAGGGGGTTGTTCCTCCGTTTGAAGGAGTAGCTGTAAATGTTACCAAAGTTCCTGAGTTTACAGGACTTATAGGATTCGAGATGATTGATACGCCGACCGGAAAATCAGGATTCACTGTTACAGCCAGAATTGTAGCGTTGACAGCCGAACAACCGGTTGTATTTGTATAGTTAACAGTCACAGTTTGACTGCCTGCCGTATTCCATGTAACGGATATTGCATTTGTTCCTGAACCTGATGCGATGGCGCCTCCGGCAGAAACCGTCCATAAATAACCAGTCATGCCAGCTTCGGTTGAATAAATATTTCCTGTTGAATTAGCGCAGGTAACCGAAGCGCCTGAAATGCCGGGAACAACGTTAGAATACTCGCCGATTGTGCCTGCTGCAACTTTACTCAAACCCATATTATCAGTAACATTTACGCTATAAGTTCCGGCGCCCGCAGTGAGCGTTTGACCGATGTAGCCATTACTCCAGAGAAAAAAGAATGGGGATGTTCCACCGGTTACATTGGCAGTCAATGTGCCGTTATACACCTTATAGCATGCCGATGTGGAAGCGGTTGCAACTTCAAATCCACCAAGAATCGCCGTCGCTACATTATCATCAGGATTAAATTCAAGAACGTTTACATCAACAATTTTCCCGATAAGCGTTGTTGAGTTGTCGGCTACAACCCATGGCATTACAACAGAAACCGTTGAATGTGCGAAAACCGAAATACTTGTTTGTCCAATTGAAATAGTATCTCCTGAATCACCAATATAATAGAATTTTAAAGTGGCGGTGGCATTTACATCCCCGTTATTTCCAATATCGGCATTGATATGAATATAATCATTGACAGCAGGATTTGATTCTGAGGGAGTAAAGGTCAAGAAATAAAGGTTTGCGCACTCCCCAACAATTATAGCTCGCGTGGCTTCATTGTTGGATTCATTAGTTTCAGGGATGAGGTTGCCGTAATCAATTATAGCTCTTATAACATGAGCTCCGGGAATACTGCTCGCCCATTTCTTCGGAATTGGGATCGAATTATGGTCGCCGGTAGCAAGACCAGGAACCGGAAAGACTTCGCTCAGAAATACTTCATCAACCACAACTCTAAGTTTCATCTCATCATTCACATTTGAATTTCCAATGTTTTCGTAAGAAACGATAAGGGAAACGGAATCATTAACGCCGGGATTTAAAGACGATGGATTAATGAATTGTGATAATTCCCGCATATCGGCGCCATCCAGAACAGTCACCGTTACTACCAGAACATTATTACCTTCATTACATTCTGGGTAATCATTATCAGGATCAGCCGTCATCCTGAATGTATAGGTTCCGGCAGTGAAAAATGTATATGGCATTGGCAACACAACGCTCCACGGGCACCAGCAATTTCTTGTGGCATTATTCAATGTTCCGATACCAAGCGAAGGAACAACGTAAACGGCGGTTCCCGGAAGCATTACCTCAAACTTCACCTTTGCCGGATTGGCGTCGTAAAGATGGAAAACATTCAACCCCACAGATAACGTTGCAGACTGACCGACGAGGTAGGTTCGATCCCAGAAATTAGTTCCACAATGAGGAACTGGCTGAAAGTCGTAACACATAGCGTCAGTTGTTGAGTTATCGGCAACGGTTTCATTCCATTCGTCAACCCAGTTGTTCCAGTCAACATAAGCAGTCAGGGTGGTTCCTGATACAGGACGTAGTGCATTTACTTTTGTAAAGTTCACTGTTTGACCGGGAGCAATGTTTCCAACAAATTGTTCTGTCCATGTTTCGCCTGTTGAATAAGTAAACTTCACCTCGATAGGATTGGCGGCTATTCCAACGGCTGTTGCATTCCCATTATTTAAAACATGAGCGATCAGGTTAACAGTTGGCGCCAGATGAGGATTAACGGGAGCAACATCCACTGAATGACAATAGGAGAGGGTGAGGTTTGGTTTTGTTTCAGGAGGAAGACATGTAACCACATTCACCGTTACTTCGAGTACATTATTACCTTCATTACATTCCGGATAATCATTATCGGGGTCAACAGTCATTCTGAAAGTATAAATACCAAGCTGGTCGAATTGAAACAGACCGCTCGGCGACATAACCATATATGGACAATAACAATTCCTGGTGGCATTACTCAGAGTTCCGGTACCGAGAAGGTACCAGCCGCCGCCCGGATCCTTTGCCTCAAATTTAACTTTAACGAGACTGGCGTCATAAAGATGGGTAACGTTTAGTCCTACATAAATATCGGATGTTGAATAGACGCCAGGCGATGAATAAAGACAACGTGTTCCCCAGAAATTACCTCCGCAAAGACCCACAGGTTGAAAATCATAGCACATATTGTCGGTTGTTGAATTGTCGGCAGCAGTTTCATTCCATTCAGCAATTGTGTTGGCAGGATCTACATAAGCAGTGAGGGTGGTTGGCACAACAGGAAGCGGCGCATTTAGTTTGCTTATAGCCACTGACTGACCGGCAGCGATTGTCCCGACAAATTGCTGCGTCCAGGTTTCTCCCGTAGAATATGTAAACTTAACCTCAATAGGATTAAGGAGGTTTCCTGTGGCCGGCGCATTTCCGTTGTTGACAACTGTAGCGATAAGATTAATATTTCCTCCGGCAAGATGCGGATCAACAGGCGTAACATCCACTGAATGACAGTAGTTAAGAGAAAGGTTTGGTTTAAGCACAGGAGGGATAGGCGCGAGAATATGGAAATGCGTTGTGTCATGTCCTGTTAACGTGAAATCGGTTACATACGTAGTTACATGATAGGTACCCGCAGGATCGGGAGCCGGGAAATAGATACCGTATGATCCCCATGAATTGGTGTAACCGTAAACCGTATCATGCGTTTCTTCAACCACAGATGTAACCGTAGCGCCTGCAACGCTTGGATCGAGAAGAGGAACTGCCAGTTCTTCGTAATGGGCGCTTCCGCTTACATACAGATAAGAATACTGATCTGAATAGGATGAATGTGGCGAAATTGCCGAGGTAACTACAATTTTACCGGCAACCTGATAATTCCCGTTTGTAAACGGGCGCACGGCAGAGTTATCCAGTTCGTTATATTCAGCTATTACATCGGTGTAATCTACAATTACCTGCATAGGACAGAAGGCGGCAGTATCGGGAGTAGTAATGTGCCACTTTACAATGGAGTCATGGTGAGCCGGTAAGTTTCCCACAATAATATTGGGATAAACGGCAGTAGGAAACCTTTGATTCAGCATGTGAACCTCGAAGTTCCGGGCGTCAAAATCCGATTCGTTATGAATCCTCGCCGAAACAGTAAGGCTTGACGAAAGAGGGATGAAACCAATCACGTTAAAGCTGATGTCGTTGGCGAAGAGATATAGGTTGGGCTCGTGTAAAACATCCGGAGTGTCAAACCAGCCATAAGAAGTTGAACAACTGGAGATTGGGTCGCTTACAACGATTTTGGATCTCCAGGCGGTTCCATAAGGCAAATTATTCACCTCGGCAAAATAACGCTTGCCATTATTGGTAGTCAAATCCAATGGATCAGAGGCGGTCATGAGAACAACCCTGTCGTTAGGATCAAGGTAGCTGCCGTTTCCTTCATAGTCAAGTATCAACCTGGGATAACCGTCGGGCGGCAATGAATTGGTTGCATCAAAATAATCTGCTTCAAAGTGGAAGAGTGTAGATGAAGATCCTGAGGATGGAGAGACAATGGAGTTAGCAAATCCGGGATTCCCTGTAAATGCAAGATACTGATCGGCGGGATTGATATTCGGATTATTATCGTCGCAATCCATGTTGTTGGCAACATATCCTGCCGGCTGAGCGCAGGCTAAAATTGAAACCTCCGGATTGCCATAACCATCGCCGTCAAGATCCATGAAATATTGAACCGCTGTATTAATTATCAAGTTTACTGCGGTGCGACCGGAGCTTTTGCATCCGGTGGTTAAATCCCTTGACTCGGCATAATAATTACCAGCCGTTGATGTGCTATAAACCGCGCTGTTAGCCAGCAGCAAACTGCCGCCGTTTGTCCAGTTGTACCAGTCAACGGTACTTCCGGCTGGCGCAGTGGCGCCTAATAGGGCAGGCAAATTAGTTGAACAAACAGTTTGATTGCCACCGCTGATCGGCGCGTCGGGATGTACGTTTACCGTCATCGTTATCGCATTGGATGTGGCAGGATTACCGGTAGGACATGCATAATTAGATGTCATAACACAAGTAACTACATCGCCATTCACCGGAATATACCAGATTGACGAACTGTTCCACGCCGCATTTACGCCGTTCACTTTCCATTGATAACCGGGCGACGCTCCTCCATTGACAGGACTCGCTGTAAAAGTTACCGTGGAGCCTGAACATACAGGATTCAAAGACGCCGCAATTGTAACGCTGGCTGGCATATTCAAATTCACGCTGACATTCTTCACTGTTGCCGTTGCAGCCGTGCAGGCATGGGTATCAGTATAAACAACATCAACTGTTTTATTGCCCACCGTGTTCCATGTCACCGTGATGACGTCTGTGCCTGCGCCGCCGGTAATTGTACCGCCTGCGGAAACGTTCCATATATATCCCGTCATCCCCGCTGCCGTTGAATAGATATTGTCGGCATTTGGTATGCCGCAAATATTTGCAGAACCTGAGATTACAGGAACCGGCAATGCGTAAACATTGATATTCTGAACAACAGGAGTTGCGGGAGAACAACCATTGGCGTCAGAATAGGTAACAGTCACAGTTTTGGCTCCCGCAGATGACCACGTAACCGTGATGGCATTTGTGCCCGCTCCGGCTGTGATGGCGCCACCTGAAGATACCGTCCATGTATATCCCGATAAACCAGCGTCGGTGGTATAAACATTCCCCACTGATGGAATACCGCAGATTGACAATGGTCCGGTAATAGCGGCGGCTGTAAAAGGATATACATTTACCGGATAACTTACAGGAGAAACCGGCGTGCAACCAATAGCCGAAACGTAGGTAACGGCAACATTCTGCGCCCCGGCAGTTGCCCAGGTTACTGTGATCGTTCGCGTACCCGCTCCGGCTGTGATTGTGCCGCCGGCAGAGATAGTCCATACGTATCCCGATTTACCGGCTTCAGTGGAATAAACATTACCGACAGATGGAATACCGCAAATCAACGAAGAACCAGTAATTACCGGAACCGGAATCGCTTCCACATTTACATTTTTAACGGTCGGACTCACGGGAGTACAACCATTACCATCAACATAAGCGACGGTTACGGTTTTCGCTCCTGTAGTTGTCCATTCAACCGTAATTGCGTTTGTGCCCGATCCGTCGGTAATTGTGCCACCTGCGGAAACAGACCATACATAGCCCGACATTCCTGCCTGAGTTGAATATACATTGCCCGCAGACGGAATACCGCACACAGAACCATTGCCGGTAATTACCGGAACCGGCTTTTGGAAAACATCAGTATTCTTAACAACCGGAGTTACAGGAGAACAGCCATTACCATCGAGGTACGTAGCAGTTACGGTTTTCGTTCCGGCAGTTGTCCAGGTTACAGTGATGGCATTTGTGCCTGATCCTGATGTAACCCAACCGCCAGAGGAGACAGTCCATGTATATCCCGACATTAAAGGTTCAGTAGTGTAAACAATGCCTGTTGACGGAATTCCACAGATAGATGAAATACCTGCAATTGTGGCAACCGGCGATGTATGAACATTGACATTTTTAACCGTCGGAATTAAAGGATTACAACTATGGCTGTCGGTATAGGTGACAGAAACGGTTTGCGCTCCGGCAGTTGTCCAGCTTACTGTAATGGAATTTGTGCCTGAGCCTGCCGTAATCGTACCGCCTGCTGATATTGTCCATGAATAAGCGGACATTCCGGCTTCGGTAGTATAAACATTACCTGCCGATGGGAAACCGCAAATCAATGATGGTCCTGAAATTGCCGGAACCGGCAACGCAAAAACATTAACATTTTTCACAACCGGACTAACGGGTGAACACCCGGCGCCATCGGTATAAGTAACGGTTACGGTTTTTGCTCCGGTAGTTGACCAGGTTACCATGATGCTGTTTGTGCCGTCGCCTGAAGTGATCGCGCCGCCTGCGGAAACTGTCCATACGTACCCTGTCATCAAAGGTTCTGTAATGTAATTATTTCCTGCTGATGGAATTCCGCAGATGGATGTAGCTCCGTCAATTGTGGGAGTAATAAAGGAATTAATAGTTACCGGATAACTTGTTGGGGCAACTGGAGAACAGCCATTTTGCGCGTATGTAACAGTTACTGTTTTAGCTCCTGAAGTTGTCCAGGTCGCAGTGATGGATCTTGTGCCCTGGCCTCCGGTGATTGTACCTCCGCCGGTTACTGTCCATAAATATCCCGACATTCCCGCTTCGGTAATATAAGTATTCCCTGTTGATGGCAGCCCGCAAAGAGACGCCGGACCTGCAATAGTTGGAACAGGTATATCGCCGGTTGTCACATTTTTGACAGTAGGAACAGCGGGAACGCAGCCATAGCCGTCGGTATAGGTAACGCTTACGGTTTGCGCTCCAGCGGTTGCCCATGTTACTGCAATCGAGTTTGTACCCGATCCGGAAGTGATTGAACCGCCCGCAGAGACTGTCCATATATAATCTGACTTCGCCGCTTCAGTAGAATAAACATTACCTGCTGAAGGAAGTCCGCAGATAGTTGCCGGACCGGAAATAGTTGGAACCGGAATTGAAACGGTCATCGTAATAGCATTTGAAGTTGCAGGATTGCCTGAAAGACATGTAGCAATGCTGGACGTTAAATGACAAGTTATCAAATCGCCGTTAGCGGGTGAATAGGTGTAAGTTGGTGAATTTGCTCCTACCGGAGTTCCTCCCTTAAACCATTCGTAAACCGGGGTTGCTCCTCCGTTCACGGGCGTTGCAGTAAAGGTTACAGATGTTCCGGCACATGCAGGGTTGGCTGATGCGGTTATGGAAACGCTAACTGCCTGCGAAGGAGTCACAATCATGGTAACGATATTTGACGTTGCCGGGTTGCCTGTGGCACAAGGCAGGCTTGAGGTCATAACGGCTACAACCAGGTCTCCGTTTGCTGGAGTATAGGTATAGGTTGAGGAATAACTTACCGAGGAACCATTTTTGTACCATTGATAGGAAGGCGTTCCGCCATTGACCGGGGTAGGAGTAAAAGTTACAGATGTTCCTTCACAGATGTCATTCTGGCTCGGAGCAATAGAAACGCTCACCGCTGAAACCGGGTTCACGGTGATGGTTCCTGTCGCTGTTGCCTGGATGCAGGTTCCTGTTGTTGTTACAGTATAATTGAATATTCCGCTTACATTCGGGGTTCCGCTGATGGTAAAAACGCTTCCGGAAAACACTCCGGTCACTCCGGTTGGCAACCCGGTTACGCCGGCGCCTGTTCCGCTGCCGCCAACGGAATATGTAATATTATAAAGTAGCGGCGTATTTACACAAAGCGTTTGATTTGGGGTCCAGTAACCTGAGGTGAGAGCAATGGTTGCATTCTGATTGACAGTAATCGTAGCAGTCGTACTTGTAGCAGGCTGACAGATTCCGCTTGTCACCAGCGCCTTGTAATATCTTGTTGCGGTCAGGTTTGTTGCAGTATAAACATCGCCTGTAGCGCCAGATATATTGGTAAATGAGATGTTATCGGGCGATGACTGCCATTGGATTGAACCCACATAACCGCTCAGCGTTAAGTCGGTACTGTTGGTTCCTGAGCATACCGTTGTTGTGACCGGCGCGATGGAACCTGAAGCAGTTGCCGGGTTAACGGTGACGGTAACAGGCGTCCTCGGAGATAATACACAGCTTGCTGAAGGAGTCCATGTAAAAATCACCTGTCCATTGCCTGTCTGGTTTCCGGCAATGTTGGTTTGAGTAGCGCCGGCGTTGTAAGAGCCGCCGCCTCCGCCGACGCCATAATAGGTTCCGCCTCCGCCGCCGGAATATCCGCCGCCTCCGCCGCCGCCGGTCCATGTCGAATATTCGCCTCCTCCGCCACCGCCAAAGCCTCCCGCTCCGCCACTGCCCACTCCGGCGCCGCCTGCGCCACCATTTACAAAGGCTTTTCCACCGCCTGTTGTGTAACAATTCGAACCATCGCCCAAAAGACCGCCGCCGCCTGCGCCTTCTGAAGAGGCATATTGTGGGGCGCATCCACCGCCAAGCCCGTTTGTGCCGCCTGCGCCGCCAGTGGTACTATTATTGGCATAGATACCAGCGTTTCCCGAAGCGCTTGTACTGCCATTTGCATTTGATGAACCGTAGGAATAGGAACCGTAATAGCCGCCGCCGCCGCCCCCGGCAATAACGAGAGGGGAATTGGCATTGGTTGTTACAAAGGAGCCGCCGCCGCCGCCACCCTGAGAACTATTAGCGCCTTTCCCACCAACAAGTACTTTAAGAATTTGTCCCGGCATTACATTTACTGTCCCTTTCATGTAAGCGCCCAACCCGCCGGCTGCCGAACTCCCTGATCCACCCTGGGCGCCCTTGGCTTCAACCACAAGGCTGGTAACGCCTGCCGGAACAGTAAAAGTAACAATTGACCCGGAATAGTCAAATGTTTGCGTATTCTCAATATATGGAACAGCTTCGGCATAATATGTTGTTGTGGCTGGAGGAGAAACTGTAAAATTAGCTCCGCTTGCGCTGCCTCCGATTGAGGTTCCGCCTGTTTCGGTTGTAAACCAGCTTATCATATTTCCGGTTGATATGGCATTAAGGTCAGAATTGCCGCTAACGCATATTGCCGCCGGCGTGGCAGTAACCGGATTTGGTGAAGCTGGAGAGTTGGAAACAGCTACAATAGATGTAATTGAGCACAAACAACTGGCGCTGTTTGTATAGGTGTAGGTAATAACAGAAACCCCTACAGAAACCCCGGTAACTATACCGGATGACGGATCAATTGACGCAACGCCAGGAGTGGCGCTGCTCCAGGTTCCGCCGGTGGCGGTACAGGACAATGCTGTTGTGGATCCCACACAAACTGCAGGAGCGCCGGTAATAGCCGGGGTATAGGTAGAAAAAACAATATCATTGCCGTAAGCGGTTCCCACGTTGTTTGTAGCATACGCCCTGACATGATAGGTGGTTCCGGCATTCAATCCGGTAATATTGCTGACAAATGTACCCGTACCCGTTGCATCTGAGGTATGCGGATCGGTAATCAATGGATTGAGTGATGTACTCCAGCAAACCCCTCTTGCAGATACTGTATTAGCAGGGTTGTCGGTAACCGTACCGCCCGAAACAGCGGTACATTCATCAGTGGATGTTGTTGCGGCTGTGGTTATCGTGGGAGGTTGAGGAGGCAGTACCGATACATTGTCAATGTACCAATCACCAAGACTTGTTGAGTTTGCAATTGTAAACGCAATATATGTGGCGCTTCCGATATTCGAATTGATGGTTGTGTTTACAGTAGTAGCTCCTGCATACCCGCTTCCGGTTGCGTTCCATACCCAGGGTTCGTTCGTCCAGGTAACGCCATCGCTGCTCGATTGAATTCGGAGTGTACATCCGGCGCCATAAGTGTACATATTGGTTTTAAAACTAAGAACGAGGTAAGACAAACCGGTAGTATTCAGGGGAGGAGTGATCAGTTTATCATTCGAGGAACCATAACCATAAGCTTCAGGAGCGGTTCCTCCTGCATTTGTACCATAATTCTGGTACCATGAAGAACCCACTTTACTCCAGTCACAAGGAGGAACCTGTGTCCATGCAGATTCAGAAAATGGTATTGATTGTACCGAAGACAGAATCTGTCTGCTTCCTGCCGGGTTCTGGGAGG
>JBAXRP010000099.1:0-14609 GCA_037131145.1 Bacteroidota bacterium | reverse complement strand
CATTGCCAACCAACATGGTGACTATTACTATGAACCCGACTATTGTTGTTGGCTCCATCAGCGCCAATCAGGCAATTTGCAGCGGCTCTATTCCTACGCTACTTAATGGAGTTGCCCCGTCAAACGGAACGGCACCGACTTACCAATGGCAGAGTTCGCTGAATGGTTCGAGCTTTAACAACATTAGCGGAGCCACAATGCTGAATTATCAACCGGGAGCGCTGACGGTTACAACTTATTACCGTCAGATGCAGGATGCCTCTGGTACATGCGGAGGTCCATTGCCAACCAACATGGTGACTATTACTATGAACCCGACTATTGTTGTTGGCTCCATCAGCGCCGATCAGGCAATTTGCATCGGCGCTATTCCTGCTTTACTCAATGGAGTTGCCCCGTCAAACGGAACCGCACCGACTTATCAATGGCAGAGTTCGCTGAGTAGTTCGGGCTTTGCAAACATTAGCGGAGCCACAATGCTGAATTATCAACCGGGAGCGCTTACCGTTACGACTTATTACCGTCAGATGCAGGATGCCTCTGGTACATGCGGCGGTCCGTTGCCAACCAACTTTGTGATCATCACTGTGAACCCGTTGCCGGTACCAACAATTACAGGACCGGCAAGCGTTTGTCTGAACTCAACAGGTAACGTTTATACAACTCAAACCGGAATGACAGGCTATACCTGGACGGTGACCGGAGGCGCAATTACAGCAGGCGCCTTAACCAATTCTATTACCGTAATATGGAATACAGTAGGGGTGGGAACGGTTTGCGTTAATTATACTAACGCCAACGGATGTACTCCCACAACGCCAGTATGCTACAATGTAACAGTGAATCCGCTGCCAGTTCCTACAATTACAGGTCCGGCAAGCGTTTGTCTGAGCTCAACCGGTAACGTATATACGACGCAAACCGGAATGACAGGCTATACCTGGACGGTGACCGGAGGCGCAATTACAGCAGGCGCCGGAACCAATTCAGTTACCGTAACATGGAATACAGTAGGGGCAGCAACGGTTTGCGTTAATTATACCAACGCCAACGGATGTACTGCCACAACGCCAGTATGCTACAACGTAACTGTGAATCCATTGCCTGTTCCAACAATTACTGGTCCGGCAACCGCTTGTCTGAACTCAACAGGTAACGTTTATACCACACAAGCAGGGATGACAGGCTATACATGGGCGGTGACCGGAGGCGCTATTGCGGCAGGCGTCGGAACCAATGCTATTACGGTGACATGGAATTCCACAGGAGTGAAAACAGTTTGTGTGAATTATACCAACGCCAACGGATGCACTGCTTTAGCGCCTGTATGCTACAACGTAACTGTGAACCCATTGCCTGTTCCAACAATTACGGGAGCGGCGTCGGCATGTGTTAACTCAACCGGCAATGTATATACTACCGAAGCCGGTATGACAGGCTACACCTGGGCTGTTTCGGGAGGTACACCTACCGGTGTAACAACCAATACAATAACTGTCACCTGGAATACAGTTGGCGTTCAAACAATAACTGTGAATTATACCAACGCTAACGGATGTTCAGCTTCAACGCCTACATCGAAAACAGTTACTGTAAACCCATTACCTGTTCCAACCATAACTGGTCCTTCATCGGTTTGTGTTGGTACTACGTCAAATGTTTACACCACTGAAGCCGGTATGACCGGTTATACATGGAGTGTTGCTGCCGGCGGTAACATTACTTCAGGCGGGGCTTCCAATGCAATTACCGTAACCTGGACAACTGCCGGAGCAAAAACAGTTTGTGTAAACTACACAAATACCAGCGGATGTACTGCCGCGGCGCCTACCTGTTACAATGTGACGGTAAATGCCATTCCCACGCCGACCATAACCGGTCCTGCAACCGTATGTCAGGGAGCTACTGCAACTTATACAACTCAGCCAGGGATGACCAACTATATCTGGACTTTTTCCGGCGGAGGAACCCTTGTTTCCGGTGGAACCCCGACAAGCAATACGATCACAATAAGCTGGAATATAGTTGGTAATCAGGCTGTAACGGTTAACTACACAAGTGGTTGTCCCGGCTCTGCTCCGGTTACTTACAATGTAACGGTGAATCCAACTCCTGTTCCTACAATCGGTAGTACAAACAACCCGTGCATTGGCTCAACCAACAATGTTTATTACACAGAAAGCGGTATGACTGGTTATATATGGACTGTTTCAAACGGAACGTTTACCGGACAGGGCACAAGCATATTGACTGTAACCTGGACACAACCGGGCATTCAAACTGTCACCGTGAACTATACAAACGCTTCGGGCTGTTCGGCGCCACAACCTACGGTTTATACCGTGTTTGTGAACTCGCCGCCTAACGCGGCAAATCCGATCACAGGAACTGCAACTGTTTGCGCAGGAACAAATGGCGTGGTATATTCAACCACTCCGATAGTTGGCGCTACGTCTTACAACTGGGTTGTAACCGGAGGCGGTACATTCACGGGTCAGGGAACTACAAGTATTACAGTCAACTTCCCGGCGAATGCTACTTCGGGCGCGGTTATTGTTTCAGGTATGAACCAGTGCGGTCCCGGACCATCTTCATCCTTTGCAGTAACTGTTAATCCATTGCCGGCAGCCGCTGGAACCATCACTGGTCCAACATCAGTTTGCGCAGGCAGCAGTGGAGTAACTTATACTGTGCCGGCTATTGCAAATGCCACAAGCTATACATGGACGGTAACAGGAGGCGCTACCTTCACGGGAACCACCAACACCATCGTAGTTAATTTCAGCGTAAATCCCGGGACAGTAGTCATCACTGTGAAGGGAGTCAACTCCTGCGGAAGCGGCGTAGTATCGCCAAGTTTCACCGTTACTGTTAATCCAATTCCTGCTGCGCCTGTTGTAACTGCCGCCGGAGCTGTTCTAACCAGTAGCGCAACAACCGGAAATCAATGGTACTATGAAGGCACAGGACTTTTACCTGGCGCTGTCAATCAAACCTATACTGCCACTATTACGGGATGGTACTGGTGCGTAGTTACTGTGAACGGATGTACATCGGATACTTCAAACCACGTATATGTTTTGTTTGTTGGTCAGGATGAATTGCCTGGAAGCAGTTTCAACGTTTATCCTGTGCCGAACAATGGCAACTTCAGAGTTGCGATTACAACGCCATCCGAAGAAACCTTCACTATCAGGGTTTACAATCAGCTTGGCGTTATGGTTTATGAGATGAATGATGCAAGAACCATCGGCGGTAAATTCAATTCACAAGTCAACCTGAATGATGTTGCCGACGGACTCTATTCTGTTGTATTCCTGAATGAACAGCATAAGGTGATCAGGAAAATGATTGTCAGTAAACTTGTACGTGAATAAACCAAAGAAACAGGAGGCTATTCCGGCTGATCTGTTTTGAAAAGGTACCAATAAATGGAGAAGCTGTTCCGGTTTGCCGGGGCAGCTTTTCTGCTTTTCAGGTTTTAACTGAGAATATTAGGATTAAAACCAGCCTTGTTTTATATTTGCAAAGACTAAAGTTTAACTAAAACCGGATATTATGAAAACTTTAAAACGCCAAACGAAACTTTTCTTTTTTAACGTGTTTTCATTTACGTTGTTTTTTTTGTGCTTACAAATGGTTTCCATTTCTAACCTAAAGGCGCAGATTTGGGAACCTGAAGGACTTAACATGCCAGGCGCGTGGAATTCATGGAACAATCCGCCTGCAAACAACCTTGCTCTTGCCAGCAGCACACAGGTAACCGGTGGGCGCGTAGTAAAATTCCCAACAGGAATCCCAAGGTGGCAGACAATCTTCAGCGTAGCTGAAACCGGAGGAGATATCGTCGGCGGAACTTACGCATGGCTTTTTACCAGTGGCTCTTTGTCCAACCCCTGGGGAAACAAATGGTCGAATGTGAACGTTATCATGAATACTTTGCAGCTTTATACTTATCAGGCGAATCCAGATAACACAATCACGGTGGCTAACATGAAATGGTACACCATGAATTATGAGGATGCGGGTTATATGAATACACGCGCCATTTTCATGGAAACCAGCGCTCAGCCTGTAAATATTGCCTCGGTTTCTGTTCCCACAGGCGTTAATCCCGGTAATCCTGAAGTCATTACAGTTACATTATCGCAAGCTCCATGCGCTGAGGAACTATTTTATTTAAGATATTCAACAGACGCCTGGGCAACGTCTGCCTGTTTGTCTGTTTCAATAACCGGCGCATCAGGCGCTGCACTGATACCTGGACAACCTGGCGGTACAACAGTTTCATATTATACATTTTCTTCAACCTTAGACTCAATTACAGCCGACTATGATCTGGTATCAATAAAACTTAACTCCAACGGCGGGATCAATTATTCATATACCGTTATTAATCCAACGCCTGTTATCACTTTTGCTAATCTTCATTCCCCTCCGGTTGGAATAATTGAACAAGGTCAGACCTTCCAGGTTATTGGAAGAGCACAAATTCCCGGTATTACCGGACAAACAACCCCGGCGCCTGGACTGGAAGCATGGGTTGGCTGGAGCGCTACAAATACAAATCCCTCAGCCTGGACAAATTGGATCACAGCTCCATACCTTAGCCCAATCGAAGTATATGATCAATTCAGCGCCAACTTAGGCGCATCAATGATCACAGAAGGCACATTTTATTATGCTACCCGATTCAGATTGAATGGCGGAAATTATCTCTATGGCGGCTATTCAGCCACAGGGGGCGGTTTCTGGGATAGCATTGCCAATATTTCCGGAGTTCTGACGGTGACGCCATCAGTGATTCCATTTATGCGGACGCTCGAAAATATAACTGTCAACAGTGAAATAATAGTTTGCTATGACGCGAAAAAAACCATCACGGTTGCAGGCAATAACACCTATTTCCGTGCCTTGACCGGTAGCTCAGTAACCCTGATAGCCGGACAGAACATAATATTATTACCAGGAACCTGGATAGAATCTGGCGCATATATGCTTGGACACATAACCACAACTGCGCAATATTGCTCTTCAATCAGCTCTCCTGCTTTTAAATCAGGAGAAATGACAGGAGCCGGTCTGATTCAGCCTGCTGGTTTTTCGTTCAAATTGTTTCCAAACCCTGCTTCTTCGCAAGTCACAGTTTATATTCAGGAAGTCGCCAAAGGGGTTCAGTCACGAATGGAGTTGTTCGGGATTGGTGGAAATCGAATAAGCGATCAAACCATAACAGGTTCAGGCAGCTATTCACTTTCGTTAACAGATATTCCATCCGGCGTCTATTTTATCAGGATTATCAGCGGCGATAAGGTTCAGACGAAGATGCTGGTGAAGCAATGACATTATAATAGATTGAAAAGATTGGGTTTCAAAAGAATCCCGTAGGGATGATATTATTATTGATTGAAAAGATTGGTTTTGAAACAGAATCCCGTAGGGATGGTATTATTATTGATTGAAAAGATTGGTTTTGAAACAGAATCCCGTAGGGATGGTATTATTATTGATTGAAAAGATTGGTTTTGAAACAGAATCGCGTAGGGATGACATAATTATAGAGGAGATTGATTAGCCTTAAGAAAGATCAACGGTTTTAAAGCAGATAGGCTGTCGACAACTAAAAACTAACAATGTTAAAATTCACACCAATGAAAAAAGTATTACCAAAATTAAAAAATTCACTGATCAGGAATTCTGTGATTTTGATTCTTCTGTTTACCGGAATTTTCCTTACCGGAATTACAGTCCAGGCACAAATCTATGAACCCGAAGGACTGAACATGCCAGGCGCGTGGAACTCATGGACTAACCCGCCCACTAACAACCTTGCCCTTGCCAGCAGTACACAGGTTACTGGTGGAAGGGTGGAGAAAATAGCAATTGGAACGCCGAGATGGCAGACCATCTTTAGCGTTGCCGTTACCGGCGGCGACCTTATTGGAGGCACATATGAATGGCTTTTCACAAGCGGCGCTACTTCAAATTTTTATCAGAATAAATGGTCAGCCACAAATGTTGTCTCAGATTCACTTCAGTTGTACACCAAGGAGGGCGCGGCAAATAACAATATTACCCTTGCTAATGGGAAATGGTACACGATGAATTTTGAAGATATTGGATATGTTAATACACGCGCCATTTTCATGAGAACCAGCGCTGAACCGATTGAAATCAGCTCCGTTTCGGTACCGGCGTCAGTTACAGCCAATAACCCTGCGACAATCAATCTTGGATTGTCTGCCGCAAAATGCCCGGAAGAATTTATCTTCATTCGTTATTCAACCAATGGCTGGGCAACTTCCGCCGTAGCGCAGGTTACCGTTTCAGGAACATCCGGTTCGGCGCAAATTCCCGGACAACCCGCCGGCACTGTGGTTTCCTATTATGCCTTCACTACAACCCACTCAACAGTTACAGCCGATTACGACCTGCTGACCATAAAACTCAACAACAACAATGGATTAAATTTTTCTTTTACTGTGAGCGGATCGTCTGCCGTTGTAACTTTTGCAAACCTTCAATGGCCCCCGGTTGGAATGATTTGGCCCGGGACGGAATTTAATGTATATGGAAGAGCCGAAGTGCCTGGGATTACCGGTCAACCCACTCCGGCGCCAGGGCTCAGCGCATGGGTAGGGTACAGTTCAACCAATACCAATCCCGCTACCTGGACAAGCTGGGTGACAGCCGGATTTCAGGCTCCATTCTTTGTTTATGATGAATATGTTGCCAACATCGGCGCAGCCATTACTAATACCGGAACCTACTACTATGCCACTCGTTTCAAGTATAATACGAATGACTATGTTTATGGTGGCTATTCTGCGAGCGGAGGCGGTTTCTGGGATGGAGTAACCAATATTTCTGGCGTTCTTGATGTGTTTGTAGGAATTCCTGAAGAACAAAGAGATGCGATTACGGTTTATCCAAATCCCACATTTGGCGAATTGATCTTCGGATTATCCTTCCCGGCTGTAATCAGGTTTAGCGACGCTTTGGGGAGAGTGATTTTGCAAAAGGAATTATTGGCAGGAAGACAAAATTTAGATATTTCCGGTTTCCGCAATGGCGTTTATCACTTGCAAATCATAACTGGTGACAGGACTACACATCAAACGATTATTAAAAGGTAAGTTTGGAATTGACTCCGTTCCCCAAAATGACCCCTTCCCCCTGACCCCCTTCCCCAAAATGACCCCTTCCCCCCTGACCCCCTTCCCAAAAAAGGGAAGGGGGAGAAACAGTCCCCTGCTTGTCGACTTTTTGAAAAAGGTAATGGCGAGTAAAAGTCCCTTTATTTTTGGGGAGGGATTTAGGGTGGGGTCATTAATAACTTTGTCATGCCCAATGCAAATCATTTGATATTTGGAAAAATAGAAACAAATTCAGAAAAATGAAAGATTTTAAAAGTGAGCTTGAATTTGAGAAATATATAAGAGATTTGATTGATTTGTAAATTACCAGAATTGATGATAAGATTTATTGCTTAAAAAATAAGAAAGCGGTTGATATAGGATGGGTTTGCAGTTGAATTGTCAAATTGGTTATTAAATGGTAAGTGATGAGCTATTACCGCCAAATCCTGTCACCCCGCTATAATACTGGAAATTACCAACCTCTTATTCCAGAACAAACTGATTGCCATTTGATGGAAGTAATCGGCGATCAGTGATAGACCTGTCTTACCGATTTTCACCCCCCTTTCACCGGGTTGTTTCCCGTCCAGACCGATTCAATATCGACCACATCTTCATTCCGATGTACATTTGCTTCATCAACATCAAACAACAGAAAAAATGAAAGCGACAACGATAATACTGGCAGCCCTCTTCACATTTCAGGTTTCGGTTCTTTTTGCAGGAAATGAATCAACCACCGTCACCAGCACAACGGTTGAATCAACGATGAATGTGACAGCCTTGGGCCCGGTAACACCTGTAGAAGCTACCTTTGAAGAAGTAAACAGTGAAGTGATTGATTTTACCGCACTGGTTCCGGCTGTACCCGTAGAAGCAGATTTTGAAGATATGATTCCAGTGATTGACCTTGGAAGTCTGGCTCCGGAAACTCCTGTTGAGGCAGATTTCTCAGATGGCGCTGATCAGATGATTAATGTGGAAGCTTTGGCTCCGGCTACGCCGATGGTTGCCGATTTTGAATAGAAGTTCAATATCTCAATATATTTTCCGCTTGTAATATGAAGGCCTCCCGGAAGGGGGGCTTTTTGTTTTTGGGATTATCGGTGTTAATTCTGAAAATCAATGCAGGTGATAAAGTGGCAAAACGGTAAACTGGTAAAGTGGTAAGGATTGCGCTTAGTAGCACTTTCCTTACCACCTTACCGTTTTACCACCTTACCGTTTGCTTCATCTTGGACAAGAAGGACACTTTGCATAACTTTCCGTAAAATGCCATCCTTCCTCCAATCCCGGTTGATCTGTCCGATTACATCGCGTTGATGCGGAAAGGAAACAGCCTGGATGCTTTTTTTGAAAAGTCGATGATTTTTTCCATTGCCTGTCAGATGGTTATAAACATGTTGGTTGCTTTTGATGATAGGAACAACCAAATTTAATGTTATTTTGGTGGATGAATCCACCATTTTGGGATATTCTGGTATTTTTGAAAATAAATGCTTGGCAGTGTGGACACGCCATGCGGTGGGGACACGACATGCGGTGTGGACACGCCATGCGGTGGGGACACGCCATGGCGTGTCCCTACGATGCCATCATCGGTTGCATGTAGGGACATGCCATGGCATGTCCCTACACCATGCATTATCCCATCATCCTGAATCATTCTATTCCCATTCAGTGTTCCTTCATCCATTAAGCCAATGCCACTGGCTATTTTCCGGTTATCATTCAGGATCATTTTTCCATAAGAAATCCTGCCGAAATAACGTTGCTGGTCTTTTGTACAAATGGCAATAAAATAAATCCATCACCGGGATAATCATATCCTTTCAAACGAAGTGAATGATGATGAGCTTCGGGAATATGCTTTTTCATTCGTTAACCACTGTTTCTGTTTATGGTAATTCATTTGGTGGTTTCAACTCGAAACATGCGCTTAACAGATCTTTCATTACCTCCTTGCCGTTTTACCACCTTAAACCCACCAAGTTTCAAGGCTTGTGAATGATCACGCGGATATTATTGTGAAGTTAAATTGTAAATGCCGGATAATCTCTTTTACCGATTTTCACCCCCCTTTCACCGGGTTGTTTCCCGTCCAGACCGATTCAATATCGACCACATCTTCATTCCGATGTACATTTGCTTCATCAACATCAAACAACAGAAAAAATGAAAGCGACAACGATAATACTGGCAGCCCTCTTCACATTTCAGGTTTCGGTTCTTTTTGCAGGAAATGAATCAACCACCGTCACCAGCACAACGGTTGAATCAACGATGAATGTGACAGCCTTGGGCCCGGTAACACCTGTAGAAGCTACCTTTGAAGAAGTAAACAGTGAAGTGATTGATTTTACCGCACTGGTTCCGGCTGTACCCGTAGAAGCAGATTTTGAAGATATGATTCCAGTGATTGACCTTGGAAGTCTGGCTCCGGAAACTCCTGTTGAGGCAGATTTCTCAGATGGCGCTGATCAGATGATTAATGTGGAAGCTTTGGCTCCGGCTACGCCGATGGTTGCCGATTTTGAATAGAAGTTCAATATCTCAATATATTTTCCGCTTGTAATATGAAGGCCTCCCGGAAGGGGGGCTTTTTGTTTTTGGGATTATCGGGTATTATATGCTCCTCCCCGAAGGCGATACCGGCGGGACAAGCTACTCGATTTGCGGCGGTCAATCTAAATACTATTTTACTTTTTCCCATTTTTCAATCTTCCCTTTAATCGTTTTAAACATTGGGTGAGGGATAATGGTTGTCGTTTCCTTTAGTGTTTTATATAAATTAATTTCACGCCCCATTAATTTGCAAAGTAAATGTTCGAATTCGAATATTATTTGCCCTTCACTGACCGTTATGAATAATGGTACGATTGGTTTTCTAAATTTAGTACTGTCAAAAGTAAAGTGTCTATCAACTGATTCATCATAAATATTGCTTAAATATTGGTTAATTGCGTCAAGCGGATTTGGCGCTTCTTTAAAGCGATCAAGTTGTGGATGACTACGATAACCTATAGTTTTACCTTCTAATACACTCTTTGCTAAAAGAGCTTCACGCCACAGCGCTACAAAACCCTTCGAGTCAAGATATTTTGGATGTATGGACCAGATTCTCATTTTTGATCGCGGCTAACGGTTGTTGTAAGCTTTGGAAAAAGTCCAAAAATACAAATCTTTTTCTGTTAGCTAAAAACGAGTGTGCAGTTTTACAGAGGGTGAAAGTCACTTTTACGTCGGGTTAAGACCTGGAAGTATTAGCAAGCGGCAATGTGGTTTACCATAAAGTATGCACGGAACAAGGTGCAACTGGTGAAAAGAGCGGTTGTACACAAAAATCATCCTCGCAGTAATCCTCTCACTTCAAATAGGAATTTTATTTGCCGGTAATGAAAATATAACCGCTCTGGTAGCAGAAGTAAATTCATCCACCAACACGACAACGCTCGTTCCAATAACGCCAGCCGAAGCTACCTTTGAAGACATTACGGCGGAGATTACATTTTTTGGATTGTCGCCATTAACCCCAATTGTTGCTTCGTTTGAAGATTTTTCAGTTGAAATGGTTTCAGTTACTGACCTTTCACCAATAATGCCTTCGGAAGCCGATTTTAACGATTCCGTTCATCAGGGTTCAATAAACATCAATCAACTCTCGCCTGTTTCCCAATATGAAGCCGACTTTGAGTAACTCTCTCAATATATTCTCCACGAATACTTCTAAGCGAAACCACCTGAAAGGGTGGTTTTTTGTTGATAAGTCGCTACCTTTGAAAAATTGTTGTCTATCAGAACTTGCCATCAAAACTGTTAGCGTTATAACCAATGAGATTAATTACATTGCTCGAAACAACTAAACTTATGATTTCAACCAGTAATTCCGGACATTCTCTGAAACCAGTTATGATCCGATTTTTTTTAACGCTGATCATGCTGATCGCCGTTGCGGAAATTTCCGTTTATTCCCAGATTTATGAACCCGATGGCTTACGTATGCCCGGCGAGTGGAACGCATGGGTTAATAATACTGGCATGGGCGGAGTTTTCGATCTGCGGAAAATTCAAACCGGAACGCCGCGCTGGCAAACCACTTTCCAATATACAGGAGCCACAGGTCCACAGAATTTTAAATTTGCCAGCACAAGTTTCCTCGATCCGTGGGGAAATCAGTGGGCAGGGAACACAGCGGTTGCAGTAAACGCTTTTTCTAACCTGACCTACGGAACGCCCAGCGACCCCAACAATATTGTTAATGTAGTCCAGAATAAATGGTACTCTGTTATTTTCGAGGACTTGGGATATTTTAGCTCCCGCGCCATTTTTATGCAGACTTCGGCAGAACCTGTCTCCATCGTCTCGGTTGAACAGCAGCCATTGATCGTTACCAACCTTGACGCGGTGACAATTACGGCTCAGTTTTCGACTAACCCATCGCCGGAGGAGAGGTTCTACCTTCGCTATTCAACCAATAACTGGATAACCGGAACCACAGCGCCGCTCACTGTTTCTGGTTTAGCGGGAACCGCAACTATCCCTGCTCAACCAAACGATACAACAGTGCAGTATTATATTTTCAGTTCGGTTATTCAAAATCCTCAACAAGACTGGGATTTGATCGCCATTAAAGTAAACGACAACAACGGACTTTATTACAGATATCTTGTTGGAGAGCAATTCAGTTGCGGACAGGTTGTAAACCTGATAACAACAGCGCCTGCATTTCCGCTTGAAGGAATTCCTGTTATTATTTATTTTAATGCCGCCCTGGGAAATGGCGGATTGTACAACTACGCCGGCGATGTGTATGCTCACACGGGGGTAATTACTAACCTGAGCGCGTCCAACACCGATTGGAAATATGTGAAAACCCAATGGGGACAGAATACGCCGGAGACCAAACTCACAAAAATCGGAGATAACCTTTTCAGCCTTGAGATTCCAAACATTCGTCAATATTACGGAGTTCCTTCGGCAGAGAAGATACTGAAGATGGCTTTTGTATTCAGAGGCGGAGAGCCCAATCCCAGTGGAAATTATCCCGAACATAAAAATGCCGACGGCTCCGATATCCTTGTTGATGTTTACGACCTCGCGCTAAGGGTGAAGATAATGAACCCTACAAGCCGCGACCCGCTGGCAAGTCCAAACCAGGTGACGCCGGTTTGCGTTGAAGCCCTGCAAAACCAAACCATCAGCATCTATCTCGATCAACAACTGCTGAAAACAGAAACCACATCTTCATTGGCATATCCATTGGTACTTCAGGGAATGGCGCCCGGAACCTATTGGGTGAAGGCTGTCGCAACCGGGACTACCGGACAGGCAAGAGATTCGGTAAGTATTTACCTTAGAGGACCGGTGATTGTGCAGGAATTACCAACCGGTATGAAAAGCGGCATCAACTATATTGACAATACAACCGTTACCCTCGTGCTTAACGATCCGGCGGGACTTAAAAATTTCGCTTTCGCCCTCGGTGAATTCAGCAACTGGACTCCCAACGATCAGAATTATATGAAACGCACTCCCGACGGTAAAAATTACTGGATCACCATTGCCGGATTGACAAATCAAACCGAGTATGCTTATCAGTATTTCATTGACGGAAAGCTGAAAATTGCCGATCCTTACTGCGATAAAATTCTCGATCCGTGGAACGACCGGTGGATTCCGCCATTTAACTATCCAAATCTCAAGCCATATCCATTTGATAAAGCCATTGGACCGGTTAGCGTATTCCAGACCAACCAGTCGCCTTATCCCTGGGAGGTAACCTCCTTTATCCCGCCGGCGGTAAATGAAACGCAGCAGGATCTCATGGTTTATGAATTACTCCTGCGCGATTTTACCGATTCGAGCGCTATCGTAACTGCAATGGAAAAACTGGATTACCTGAAAAATCTGGGCGTAAACGCCATTGAACTGATGCCGATTGCCGAATTTGACGGCAACAACAGTTGGGGCTATGCTCCAAATTTCTTTTTCGCCACTGATAAATACTATGGCAGAAAGGTGGATTACAAAAAGTTTATTGATGAATGTCACAAACGCGGGATGGCTGTGATTCTCGACATTGTCACAAACCACTGTTTTGGTCAGTGCCCTCTGGCGGCAATGTATTTCGATCCAGCAACAGGTTCCGGGCAGCCTTCAGCGGTTAATCCGTGGCTAAATCCTCAGGCGCCTCATCCGCTGAGCGTAGGCTATGATTTCAATCATGAAAGTACTTATACCCGCGAATTCTTCAAGAGGGTTCTTTCATATTGGTTAACTGAATATAAAGTGGATGGTTTCCGGTTTGATCTTTCAAAGGGACTTACCCAGAAATATACAGGCAGCGACCTGGGCGCGTGGAGTCAATATGATCAGGGAAGGATTAATATTATCACCGATTATTACAACCATATCAAATCGGTAAATGGCAATGCGTATATGATTTTGGAGCATTTTGCCGATAACAGTGAAGAAACAGCGTTAGCCAATTCAGGTATGTTACTCTGGAGCGCGATGCACGAGCGTTACAAACAAGTTGGTATGGGATGGCAAAGCAATTCGGATATTTCATGGGCGTACGCCGGTAACCGCGGATGGAATTATCCCAACCTGGTTGATTACATGGAAAATCATGATCAGGAAAGGATCATGTTTGAAGCCCTTTCGAATGGAAATTCCGCAGGGAATTACAACATTAAGGATACCATGACTGCCGTGCATCAGATGCAGATGACTTCGGCGATGATGATGGGCATTCCAGGACCCAAGATGGTATGGCAGTTTGGCGAACTCGGGTATGATTACAGCATCATGTTTAACGGCGACCGCACGGCTCCCAAACCCCCGAGGTGGGATTATTTTAATCAGCCTGAACGGCAAAAACTTTATCGCGTTTATAGCGGCATGGCAAAACTGAGGAAAAGCGACGCCTTCCGCTTTGGCTCTTTTACCGGCGATCTTGCAGGGCTCGGCAAGCGAATGTGGATTTCGCATAGCAGCATGAATGTGGTGATAACCGGCAACATGAATGTGGCAAGCCGCGACATTGCCCCCGGCTTTTCCGCCGCAGGCCAGTGGTACGACTATTTCTCCGGACAAGCCATAACCGTTACCGATCCTGCGAATCAGATATTTACTTTTGGTCCCGGAGAATTCAGAGTGTTTACAAATATCCCGCTACCTGCGCCATTTCATGATGTAATGATAACAGTAAAGGATTCAGTAACCAATGCCACGATAAGCGCTGCCGAAATCACTTTTGAAGGCTCAGGAGTTCAGCTCACCGATATTCAGGGGAAAGCTGCCTTCACTGCATCGCCGGGAACTGCTGCAATTCAGGTGAAGAAACAGAATTATAAGACATGGACTAAAGCCCAGAACATAGCCAGCAACATTGATCTGACAATTCTACTGAAACCAACCATCGGCGGAATGGAAGATTCCGAGGGCGGAAATCTGGCGAAAACTTAC
>JBAXRP010000098.1:0-14709 GCA_037131145.1 Bacteroidota bacterium | reverse complement strand
TGATCTTTCTCATAGCCATAAAAAAACAGGAATGGCGCTATACCATTAATGATCAAAAGTTTAACGCTATCTCTACCCAACACTTTGCGACTGAATACCGACGGTTTATCAAACATATAATGGGTATCCCAATATTCAGATGTGAAAATTTCAGATTGTTCTACTATTTCATGTACATCTCCATGTTCAAGGAGATGAAAAAAGCGACCGCCGGTGAGATTTAAAAATTTCGCCCATTGACTGATCCGAATTGTCGGGAAGTTGGATGGCCTCATTCTGAGATATTTCCATGAGGGGGAAGCAACCGGTTCCAGTTTATACTTCGATTTAAGAAACTCATATTCCTTAAGCAGGCTGTTTGGATATTCATCAGTAAAACCTCCTGTAAGCATTCCTGCCAGCCCGAACAATAATGCTTCAGTCTGAAATATGCTGCCAAAATGTTGTCTGCCGACCTTTAATGGCAACGATCTTGCAAGCAATTCGAACGGAACATTATTGACCCTGAAACCGAAACACCAGGCAAGATGACGGTAAAATGCCTCATCCCAATTGTAAAGACAACTTTCCCAAAGCTGCCGGATATAATCCGATTTATTGACCAGTCGTTCAATTGCAAGACCAGGCGCCCACAAACTAAAACCATTCACGGTAATGGTTTTCAATTGATTGTAACAAGGAATCCATTGCTCATTTTTAAGCAGCATGAGATAGCGGTCGAAAATATATAATGGGAAGCGATCTTTTACAGCGAGAGTCTGAAGAAAGACGCCATCAGGAAACCGTACCGGGTAATCGTCCTCAAAAACAACATGAAGAATAGCATTCCGATAAGCAAGATCATCCTGATGTCCATGTTTGTACCAGTCAGAGGAACGCAAGTGAATTTCAACATTCCCTGCCCAGGTGGTATTTCCAATTTTCAATCTGGCATTGAAGAAATCGGGGCCGCCATCACTATTTTGTTCTCCGGGATGTAAAACAACCAGCGGTTCGCCGGATGCTGTGACAAGATCAGTGTTAAGACGCCGGTACTTCCACAGATAAGATAAAAATGTTTCGTTCATCTAATACGATGTTTTAATTGTTTTAACTGGTTAATCGGTCAGGAGGGCAAAAGGTAATATGCATTGTTAATAAAAAAATAAAATATTTATATATCTTTGCATGAAATATTAAATTCCAGACAAGCATGAAGGATGTTGAAACTCTGGTATCCGTTATTGATTTTAAATTGAAAAAAGTTTTTGCAAATCAACACATCCTTCGCAAAGAGAGTCAAACATTAGATAAAGAAATTCAGCGCCTAAAAACTGAAAACCTAAAACTAAAAGAGAATATTAAACAACTTGAAGAAAAGATTAAAATACTTAGACTATCTAAAACACTTGAAACAAAAGAAGGAAACGTTGAGGCAAAATTGAAAATCAACGAACTTGTGCGGGAAATCGATAAATGTATCGGGCTTTTAAATACTTAATAAATATATTGTTGGCTGATGGATGAACTTTCCATATCGCTGCCAATCGCTGAAAGAACATACCGTTTAGCGGTTGCCAAAGAAAATGAGGAGCTTTTTCGTAATGCAGCAAAACTGATAGATAAACGTATTAAGGATTATTCGACCAGTTATGCGTATAAAGACAAGCAAGACCTCCTCGCCATGGTAGCATTGGAATATGCCACGGGATATCTGCAGAATGACCTTTTGTTATCAGAAAACGAAACAAAATGGAAGGAAAAACTTGCGGCAATTGACCATGCGCTTGACGAGGAATTGAAGTATTAGGCCTATGCCGTTCTTTGAAAAACCACAATGATTTACCCGCATTAATTCAGACAGTTTGTAATCCTAACATTACAAATATCAGGGTTTCGCTCAGAATCTTGTAGGACAGGCCTCACTCATGTACATCATGAGAACAGGGTAAACCCTGACAGTGGACGTTCGAAAAGTTTGGCGACCCTAAGCGTGTCGTATGAGGATTATCAATACCTCGCTGGTTAATGCGGGTTTTTTCTTTTACCCACGTTCCTTCGCCATTATTCACCATAAGGGATCAGCGCATAACCTGATTCCACAAATACAACATATACCGATGGAAGGAATATTTCTTTATATCATCATTGCAGTGGCTGGAGTCATAATTGGTGGTGTTATTACAGGAGCTGTTTTAAACAGGGCGCTTGAACGTAAACGGGATGCCCTCTTGAAAGAAGCTATAGAAAAAGCAGAAGTAGTTAAAAAGGAAAAAATCCTTCAGGCAAAGGAAAAATTTCTGCAACTTAAAACGGAACATGAAAAATTTGTTCAGGAAAAAAATGAAGAAGTTAACCGGAATGAAAACAGGTTTAAACAAAAGGAGAGTACGCTGAATCAGAAAGTTGAGGAGTATGTAAAGAAGCAGAAAGAAAATGCCACTATTAAACAAACCCTTACTCAGCAACTCGAAATCATCAATAAAAAGCAAGCTGATCTTGACAAAGCCAATAAACAACAAATAGAAAAGCTTGAGACCTTGTCTGGACTTTCTGCTGTTGATGCCAAAGCGCAACTCATTGAAACTTTGAAAGAAGAGGCCAGGAACGAAGCCATCATCCAGATGCGCGATATTATTGATGAGGCTAAAATGACAGCCAACAATGAAGCTAAAAAAATCATTATAGAAACTATTCAACGCACAGCTTCGGAGCATGCCATTGAAAATACAGTTTCTGTTTTTAACATCGAAAGCGAAGAAATAAAAGGACGAATCATAGGTCGTGAAGGACGTAATATCCGGACACTTGAATCGCTCACAGGAGTTGAAATTATTATTGACGACTCCCCCGACGCCATTATTTTATCAGGTTTTGACCCTGTTCGCCGGGAAATTGCCCGATTATCGTTGCATAAATTGGTAACCGACGGACGTATTCATCCGGCGCGCATCGAAGAAGTTGTTGCGAAAACAAAAAAACAGATTGAGCAGGAGATCATTGAAACTGGTAAAAGAGTTAGCATTGACATGGGAATCCATAACCTGCACCATGAGTTGATCAGGATGATTGGCAAAATGAAATATCGCAGTTCTTATGGTCAGAATCTGCTTCAACACTCCATCGAAGTTTCCAAATTGTGCGCAACAATGGCTGCCGAACTGGGTTTGAATCCAAAAATTGCAAAGCGCGCCGGATTACTGCACGATATCGGTAAAGTCCCAGATACTGAACCGGAATTACCACATGCTATTCTTGGTATGAAGATGGCAGAAAAATTTAAGGAAAAACCGGAAATCATCAATGCTATTGGCGCCCATCACGATGAAATTGAAATGACCAGCCTCATTTCTCCTATTGTTCAGGTTTGCGACGCCATTTCTGGCGCCCGACCAGGCGCCCGCCGCGAAGTGGTTGAAGCTTACATTGAAAGACTGAAACATCTTGAAGAACTTGCGCTTAGCTACCCGGGGGTGGTAAAAACATACGCCATCCAGGCAGGTAGGGAATTACGCGTAATCGTTGGCGCCGACAAGGTTACGGATATCGAAGCTAACCAGATTTCATTCGACTTGTCAAAGAAGATTCAGAATGAAATGACATATCCTGGTCAGATAAAGATTACGGTAATAAGGGAAACACGGGCTGTGAGCTACGCAAAATAATCATTGTCTTATCCTTTCATTTCCAATTTTATTATGACCTCGTAGCATATAGTTTTGGTATGCTTGCAAATTTGATTTTGCATAAATATTCATCTTTTCAACAATGTCCGGTTTTTCTGCTGCGTAATTACGGGCATCTTTATCTCTATACTTATATAGACTTTTAGTGTTGTTATTTCTAACTATCAGAAACCATTCATTATCAATCACGCCATATTTATCATCCGCATTAAAAAAAATATACGGTCGACTTTTATTTAACAGGTCTATTCCAAGAGTATTATTAGAGTAAGGCAATTTTAATAATCCCATGATTGTTGGAAAAATATCAATTTGTCCTGCCATACAATTAAATGTTTTGTGATCCTTTAAAATCTCAGGGGCATAGAATATCAGCGGCGTATGGTTATAATCAATAGACATATCGTACAAACCATCAAGCGGCGCGCCATGATCAGCAACAAAAACAAATATTGTATTTTTATACCATTTTTGTTTTGAGGATAATTCAATAAATTTTCTTAACGAATAATCTGCATATTCTGTTATTTGATTTTTAATGCCAATTTTTGTTGGTTTGAAATATTCCGGAATGTAATAGGGACCATGATCGCTTGCTGTCATAAACGATGCAAAAAAAGGTTTATTGGTATTATATAGCTGATTTAGAATAGGTATTGAAAATTCAAACATAAAATCATCAGGTACACCCAACGTTGTTTTAACTCGGTTTGATGGGTAGTTGGGTTTGGATATTACAACTTCACAGTCATTTGCTTTTAAAAACCCTTCTACATTATCAAATTGACCGTCGTGAGGGATAAAGAAAATTGTAGAGTAACCATTTTCTTTTAATGCGCTAAAAATACTGTGATATTTGAATGCTGAACTTTCTTTCATTGGCTGCTGTCGAAATAAAGCTGGAAATGAAAATAAAGAACTATAAATTCCATTAAATGTATGAATTCCAGCAGTATAAGCATTATTAAAGTGATATCCTTCCTCTATGATGCTATCAAGAAAAGGAGTTAGATTTATTCCCATTTTTGCAGCGCTCATACTCTCCATAATAATTATAACCACATTGTATTTAACTGCATTTGTGCTGGCAAAAGTTATTTTTCTCAGCAAAGGCGAATCTTTGTCTGGTGTTATAATGCCTAAATACTTTTGAACATTTGCAATTGCTAAATCATCATCAATTAGTCTAATGCTTTTATTTTCCTCTTTTTTACTATCCAGATAGCTTTTAATTAAAGTAAAGTTTGGATTTAAACCAAGCTGATTAAGAAAAGCATTATTGGAAAAAAAAGCTGTACCAACTCTTATTGGTGATTTTTCTTCAATTCTGCCTCTGATCCCTAAAACAATACAACCCCCAAAAAGGAAAGATAAAATTACTTTTGGAATAATATTTCCGGGAGAGTAGTATGAATAATCTGACAGGATTTTTTTTATTATTTTGATAAATAAATATATAAAGAGTACGAATGGAATTAATATCAACCAATACCGAGGCTCCTGAACAATCATTTTGAAAACAAACACAGGGTTATCGAGCCACTCAAAAGCAGTAATTGACAAACGAGCAAAAAATTGATTGAAATAAGGAATATCAATGGCACAAACCAAAAATGCAACAGAAAACATTAAACAAATATAATACAGCGCTATCTTATTGATTATTTTAGAATTGTGCTTGAAAAAGGAGATAATAATCAATATTGCATAAGGCAAAAGAAGTAGGTATCCTGAAATTACAATATCAAAACGCAACCCCATTAAAAATGAAAGTAAAATATCACTATAACTAACTAAGTCATTTATTCTGCCAATTTCAGTGAAAAATAAAATCACCCGAAATAAAGTAAAAAATACTATAACCGTAAAGTAAATTTTAATAAACAGTAATATTGTTGAGGGAATGAATTTTATTTTGTTCATTGTTTGTTTTTCCGGTGCAAGCTATTACTGATATTACTGGTTTTCTCAATCGGCATTTTTTTTCTTTAATGGTTAGAAAGTCATTTTCTTTTAATGCCCCTATCTTATGAAATGAACAAAAGTTGTGATTATTTTTTAACATCCTATACCCACTTTTGAAACTGGTTTAACAAAAAACTATATGTTTTTAAACCACGACTCTCTCTCTTCTTGGCATTTAGCGCTTGAAATTTGGGGCTTGGAATTTTTTTAGATGTGCGGTTTTAACCCGTATTAATTATTCGAATGATAATGGATTAATCCTTCGATAGGATTCTGGATAATCGCGCCGATAGTCAGTTTTTTCTCTGCCATCACTTCTTGGAGGATATCACTGTAATAGAAACCGATTGATCCAACAAAGGATACCGGAATCGGTTGGTATTGGTCATAGGAAGTTAGCTGTTCATTCACGAATGCCAGAAATGCATCTTTTACAAGCTGGTGGATAAATGGATGTTTCTGTCGTGGCGCAAGAAATTCACTGAATGAAGCCAGAAAACGATTTGGATTGGGACGGTTGTAAAGGCAATGAAGAATGTCGCTAAGACTATATTTGTATTCCAGATCAAATGCGGACTTAAGGTCATCAGGCGCCTGTTTTTTCAGATACTTTGATAACCACGATTTTCCAAGATAAGATCCTGCTCCTTCATCCCCAAAAAGATATCCCAGGGAATCAACCTCCTGGAAGCAATTCACTCCGTCATAATAGCATGAATTGCAACCGGTTCCCAAAATTCCGGCAATACCAGAATTATTGCCAAACAGAGACCTCGCTGCTCCAAGTATGTCGTGATAAACATGGATAGCCGCATTTCTGAAAAACTTTTGTAAAGTCCCGCTGATAATATGGTTGTTCTTTTCTGTAGAACAGCCCGCGCCATAAAAATGAATTTCCTGCACGTGGTCGCAGGGTATAAAAGGTACCAGATCGGACAGAAGTAAAGCTTCCACACTGACTGAAGTATGGAAATACGGATTCAGCCCATTGGTCAGGATTGTGTTTGTAACCTTTTCGGATTCCAATAAAACCCACACAGTTTTAGTAGAACCACTGTCAGCAATAAGTTTCATCGGAATTATTAACCAAAAACACCTAAATGTTATATTCTGCAACAATATCTTTCACGCCATCAGGAGAAACGCGTCCATAAACCTTTTCACCCACAAGCACGACGGGAGCAAGCCCGCATGCGCCAACACAACGGAGGCAGCTAAGTGAAAATTTTCCATCCTGAGTTGTTTCACCAACCTGAATTTTCAAAACACGTTTAAATTCTTCCAGCACCTTTTCGGCTCCACGTACATAACAGGCAGTCCCAAGGCAAATCGAAATTGGATGCTCACCTTTTGGAAGCATTGTGAAAAAGGAATAGAAGGTGACTACCCCGTAAACATGCGCCACCGATATATTCAATTCCCTCGCAATTACCTCCTGAAGTTCAGCGGGGAGATAGCCGAAAAGGCCCTGAGCCTTGTGAAGGACATTAATCAACTCGGCTTTATCATTATTAAAGGATTTACATACATCCTTCAACTCCTCTATTTTCTTTTCCGATAACTTAATCTTTGCCATAATATCTAACAATATTTGGCTCCTACGGAGCCAGGGTTTTCATTTTTTGATTTGGCCACCATATTAAATCCTGGTGTTGTTTCGCTCTTTAATTTTACTCCTCCACAAACGTTCCCGCGCTCTTATCAAAATAATGTGTATGGAGCAGATGGTGGGATTTTTCGCTAAGTGGTTTACCGAGAAACTCTTTATACAATTCGATGATAAAAGGATTTTCATGAGATTTCCGGATGGTCTTTCCGTCGTCTTCACTGTAAAGGGCTGCGGCGCGCTGCTTGATAATCTCTGAATCGCCGTGATGAAATGGCTGACCGCCGCCGCCGATACAACCTCCCGGACATGCCATAATCTCAATGGCATGGAACTGACTCGTGCCAGCCTGAACATCTTCAAGAAGTTTTCTGGCATTGCCAAGTCCGTGTGCAATGCCTATATTGATGGGTAATCCGTTAAAATCAAGTGTGGCATGCCGGATATTTTCCAATCCCCTTAACTCGTTGAATTCAACTTTTTCCAGTTTTTTACCTGTATAAAGTTCATACGCCGTGCGGCAGGCAGCTTCAATAACGCCACCTGTATTTCCGAAAATAACAGCGGCGCCGGTAGATGCGCCAAGCGGATTGTCAAAATCCTCGTCAGGCAAACTTTTGAAATCAATGTTGGCAAGCTTGATTAGATGCGCAAGTTCACGTGTTGAAAGTGAAAAGTTCACATCCGGGTCGCCATTCACTTTAAACTCATCACGTTGACATTCATATTTCTTGGCAAGACACGGCATAATCGAAACCACGATCATATCTTTTCGCTCAATCCCAAGTTTTTTCCCAAAGTATTCCTTTGCAATAGGACCAAACATCTGTTGTGGTGATTTTGCTGTTGATGGAACATCCATCAGGTCGGGGAAGTTGTGTTCAAAGAAGTTGACCCAGCCGGGACAGCATGAGGTAAGAATAGGCAGTTTCACATCCTTATCGCCCTTGAGGTAACGGGTAAGACGGTCGAGTAATTCGCTTCCTTCTTCCATAATAGTCAGGTCGGCAGCAAAATCGGTGTCGAACACGTAGTTAAATCCAAGACGTCGTAGAGCTGCGACCATCTTACCCGTTACAAGAGCGCCTGGCGCGAGGCCAAATTCTTCTCCAAGTGCGGCGCGGACAGCAGGCGCTGTTTGAACAACGACTGTTTTAGCAGGATCAGCAAGCGCATTGATCACATTGCGCGAGTGGTCAACTTCGGTCAGTGCGCCGGTAGGACAGACTGAAACACACTGTCCGCAGTAAGTACAGGGAGATTTTTCCAGATTCATCTCAAACGCCGTAGCTACCACTGCCATAAAACCTCTGTTGACGGCAGAAAGTGCGCCTACCGTTTGAACGTCGTTACACATCATTTCGCACCGCCTGCACATAATGCATTTGTCAACATCCCTGATGATTGCAGGCGAGGTATCTTTGCGATACTTCGACTGTTCACCCTGAAAGGGTATCTCCCGGACGCCAAGTTGCTGTGCCATAGTCTGGAGCTCACAATTTCCGGATTTGGCACAGGTAAGGCATTCAGCAGGATGATCGGAGAGTATGAGCTCCAGCACGGTTCGGCGAGCGTTCAATACCCTTATCGAGTGGGTGTTAACAACCATACCCTGAGTTACATTGGTACAACAGGCAGGAGCGAGGTTACGTCGTCCAGAAACTTCAACCACACAAATGCGGCATCCGCCGGGACGGTTTTCAATGTCGAGATCTTTAAGCTGAAAGTAACAAAGGGTAGGTATATCAATGCCAATTATTCTGGCTGCTTTTAATATCGTTGTATTTTTTTCGACCTCAACGGGTTTGCCGTCAATGGTCAGTTTTACCATTTCCATGAATTCTGAGTGATTAGTTGATAAAAATCGCGTTGAATTTACATTTCTCCATGCAGGCGCCGCACTTGATACATTTTTCCTGATCAATTATATGAGCTTGTTTTCGTTCCCCGGCAATAGCATCAACCGGACAGTTTCTGGCGCAAAGCGTACATCCGATACAGTTTTCGGCAATGATAAGATATTGCATAAGCGATTTGCAATTTCCAGCCCTGCATTTCTTATTATGCACGTGTTCAAGGTATTCATGGTAAAAATTATCCATAGATGAAAGAACGGGGTTTGGAGAAGTTTGCCCAAGACCGCATAGAGAAGTATCTTTGATAACATTACTAAGGTTTCTCAGTTTATCAAGGTCTTCGGCAATAGCATGTCCCTGTGTAATCTTTTCGAGCGTCTCAAATAGCCTTTTGTTGCCAATACGGCAGGGAGAACATTTTCCGCAGGATTCTTCAACGGTAAATTCAAGATAGAATTTTGCCATTCCCACCATACAATCGTCTTCGTCCATCACGATCATACCGCCTGAGCCCATCATCGAGCCTGCGGCAATGAGGTTATCATAATCAATAGGTGTATCGAGGTGCTTTTCGGTAAGCATACCGCAAGATGGTCCCCCGGTTTGTGCAGCCTTGAATTTTCGTCCATTCCTGATTCCGCCGCCGATTTCATAAATGACTTCACGCAAAGTAACGCCCATTGGGACTTCAATCAAACCAACATTATTTATTTTACCTGCAAGTGCAAAAACCTTGGTTCCTTTTGATTTTTCTGTTCCAATGTCTGAAAACCAGTCGGAACCTTTCATGATGATTGGAGGTATATTGGCGTAGGTTTCTACATTATTCACATTGGTTGGTTTACCGAAAAAACCCGATTCCGAAGGGAATGGCGGTTTTACGGTAGGTTCTCCCCGAAGGCCTTCCATTGAATGGATCAACGCCGTTTCTTCGCCGCAAACAAAGGCGCCTGCGCCATATCGGATTTCGATATCAAAGTTGAACCCGCAGCCCAGAATGTCTTTGCCGAGTAGTCCATATTCCCTAGCCTGTTTCATGGCGATTTTGAGACGCTCCACAGCAAGAGGGTATTCGGCCCGGATGTAAATCACACCCTGGTCTGCGCCGGTACAATAACCATTGATTGCCATGGCTTCCAGAACGGTATGCGGATCGCCTTCCAGCACCGAACGATCCATGAATGCGCCGGGGTCGCCCTCGTCGGCATTGCAAACCACATATTTTTTATCGGATTTTACCGCGCGTGTTATTTCCCACTTTAGTCCGGTTGGAAAACCACCGCCGCCACGTCCGCGTAAACCGGATTTCTTTATAATCTCAATCGTGGCTTCCGGGGTGAGCTCAGTCAGAACCTTGCCAAGCGCCTGATAACCGTAGCGGGCAATGTATTCATCAATGTTTTCAGGGTTGATAAACCCGCAGTTCCGCAGAGCAATCCTGATTTGTTTCTTATGAAAACCCTTGTGCATGGAATCACCGATGGATTCATTCGTTTCCCGGTTCACATAAAGCAGGCGGTCAACCTTTTTTCCATTTATAATATGTTTATCAATGATTTCAGAACAATCCTCTGGTGTGACCTTTGTATAGAAAGTATTATCAGGCATCATTTTTACAATAGGACCGTTTTCGCAGAATCCAAAACAGCCGGTTTGAATAGCCTGAACTTCAGTTTCAAGTCCTTTTGCTTTAATAAGTTCTTTGAAATTCTTCAGAATTTCTTCGCTTTTTGAGGCTTGACAAGCTGTTCCGCCGCAAACAAGTATATGATATTTAATCTTTCCCATCTGAATTTTTTCGGATTTTATTGTATGTCAATCGTTTCGTAATTAACCGGAATGATACCATCAACAAGCTCGTTATTAAGGATATACTTGTCAATGATTTTACTGGCTTTTTTTAAATCCACATAACCAAAGGTGATTGGTTCAACGCCGGGCATGGTGATTTCAACAGTAGGTTCGGCGTAGCAATAACCCATGCAACCGGTTTGAGTAACAACTGCGTCAATATTCCGTTTGGTAAATTCTTCAACGAATACTTCCATAACTTCTCTTGCGCCAGATGCAATACCGCAAGTAGCCATTGCGACTTTGACCTGAATCTGGGAATCAGAATTATTGATCTTTTCGCGCCGGTTTATTTTGGCGCTAAGACTTTCCTGCATCATTTTTAGATCGGACAGGGATTTGATTTTTTCCATAATGTGGGTTAATGTAAATATTTTTATAAAGTCGGTGATACGCCGATTTCACAATAATTATAGGCGATCACTCAAAAATATATTTATTGACCAGGTGAAAATCCAATTAGACTTCACTAATACTTCGCGGCAAAATTACAATTTCTTATTGTTATATTATTAACTTTGTTATTATATTCACAATTTAAAATAAAACTTTGACACAAATCCGAGGGAAAAAATTGTACCCCATCACTTTTCAGTAATAAAGCAGATTAATGCTTTGGCGCATCCTTTTTGCAGCAGGCAGGTAATTTTTTATATGCCACAGTGTCGCACGGAATCTCATCGGCGTCGTACCCCAGTTTCGAAATCTTCTTTCGCAGTTCCTCAGGAGATGTACTTTTAGTGTTATACTTAATTGTTACCATCTTTGTATCAACGTCCAGAACCACATCCTTTACCCCTTTTTCATAAGCAAGTCCGTTTTCAATACGATCTTTGCATTGACCACACACTGCCGAGGTCTTGATTTTAATTGTTTCAACTTTTTTATCCTGTGAAAAGGCTTGCATATTGAATGCCATTCCTGTAACGATAACCATCAATAATGGAAGGAAAAATTTAATTGTCTTCATGTTTTTAATTTCTAATTTCCGTTAATAATTTACTTTATCTTCATTCTTATTCCGGCATATACCGTAATTCCAACAATGGGTCCCCATGCCATAGAGGCGTCAAAATGAGTATGATATGGTTTCCAGTATTCGGCAATTGGATCTAACTGGCGGAAGTTGGTAAGGTTCTCGCCTCCGATATAAACGTCAAAATGTTTAAACTTTTTCGTCACCTGTCCCAGAAGATTAAACCAAATCGGCGACCATTCCTGTCGCTGTAAAAATGAAGGCATCTTCTGTGTATCGGGAATCCTTGCGGGTCCATTGAGCTGTCCGGTGACGTCAAATTTCCATTTTTCGAATTTCGTTGCATAACCGAGAGAAAGCAATCCCTTATACTGATTTACCATCGCCTTCTGATGCAACACCCCACCCTCTGTTACCTTTACATCATTGTACCTAAAGGCAGTAGTGATTGTAAAACGTTTAACCGGCGAAAAGGTAAACTGCGCCTGGAGGCTGTTGGAGTATGACTTTCCGTTGAGGTTATAGAAGAAAAGAGCCGTGGGCATGCTGTCCTGATCAACAATAATCTGATTTACGAAACTGGTGCGATAGGCGTCGAGAGATAATTCTGCTTTCTCGTTGAAAAGGGTGAATTGCCAGGTAAAATTTAGCCCGTAGTTCCATGCCTCCTCATTGCCCAGGTCGGGAGCAAAATTAAGTACGCGTTGGCTCACAAAAACCGCGCTGTTTTCGGCAAGTAGATTGGGCGAACGATAGCCTTTTCCAATGGATGCTCGGATTGTTGTCGTTTTGGAAGGGTTTACCCGGATGTGCAGCCGAGGCGTTAAATAGTAGCCGAAACGACTGTTATAATCACCGCGCACACCGGCGATCAGCGCAAATTTGCCACACAAATCAAAGGTATATTCAAAAAAGGCTCCTGCGTTCCATTCATTCCGATCCATAAGATAGGTGAAGACCGAATCGCCAACGAGAGTGAATTTGTCGGCGTCTGTAGGCGTTGAATCGGGCGGAAGCGTTTGGTAACGGTATTTCAACCGGGTCTGTATAAAGTTTTCGCTGTAATCATCAATAAAATAACTTGCGCCGGCAGAAATGCGGTGTTTGTTTTCGCTGAACGATGTAGTGAAGATCAGATTTGCATTAAAGTTCTGTTCATGTCCATGATAAAGGTTAATGCCATAAAATCCATCCTGTTGGTGATTGATACCTGAAAGAATAAGTCCAAGACTTGATTTTCCGGTTGCTCCCATGAAAATTCCGTTTTTCCAGAATGTCTCCAGCCTGTTGGTCTTTATCCCAATTCCGTATTTCTTCGAATCGTTGGTGATACCGGCAGTATCTGTGTTCCAGTCGCTTTTATTAAAAGCCATCTGACCGCCGTTACGATCTTCGTACAGGTATTTGAAGCCAAAGCGGGAAACCCATTTTCCAGGATTGATATAATCCCAGCGGTTCATAGCTGTTATAGTGGTGATTTTGGGCATATCCATAAACCCATCATTATTCCTGTCAAATTTATATTGTGAAGTCGCCGCATGAACAAGGAGCGAGGTACTGAGTTTATCGTTGATTTTTACCGCGCCATCGGCATTGGCTTCAAACCGCAGGTTGCTATTGCCGAAAAGGTTCAGGAAAAATTTTTCGCTGGTTTCCGGTTTTTTGTATTCAACATTTATTTGTCCTGTAACCGATTCGTAACCCTGAACAACCGAGGATGTTCCCTTCGCAATCTGGATTGACTCCATCCATGAACCCGGTATGTAGCTCAGTCCAAACGGAGTTGCTAATCCTCTGATGAGAGGCACATTTTCCGTCATTATCTGACTGTAAATGCCGGAAAGTCCAAGTAGTTGAATCTGGCGGGCGCCGGAAATGGCATCGGAATAGGATACATCAACTGAAGCATTGGTTTCAAAACTCTCTGCAAGATTACAACAGGCAGCCCGTTGAAGTTCCCCGGTAGAAATCACTGTTGTAGCCTGTGTTTTCAACCTGGAGATAAAGGTATTATCTTGTTTTCCCGTGATCTGGACTTCTGAGAGATCCCTTGCCGCTGGTTTCATGCCGATTTCAATTCTGGTCTTTCCTGACGAAACAAGAATAGTATCCTGTTGATAGCCCATCAGACTGACAACCAGCCTTGATTTCTCCCCTGAAAGCCGGTTCAGTTTGAATTTTCCAGACATATCTGACGATGTTCCCTGAGTTGTGCCAAGCCAAAAAAGATTCACGCCGGGAAGCCCGCTCTTATGTCCATTGTTATCAATTTCGAAGACCAGCCCTGACAAAGTTTGCGACTGGGTTGTTGTGGCAACACACAACATGTGTATTGCCATGCAATTAACAAATATTTTCCACATAAGTTTATAATCATCGCTTTTAGTAAATAATTGAGAATATTCCGAAAAGCTAAATTAATTTTTACAACGCAGTTGAAAACAGCCAAATCTTTCCAAATAATTGAAAGTTCTTTGCGTACCAGAAACTTTGCAGTGAAAGTTAATTTTTCGGATCTAAATCAGGTGAGCGATGAAATTGCGGGAATTTTTATCTGATGAATGGCATGAAGAAGATGAATGCCGGTTAAAGGAGGAGAATGGAACCGGAAGTATGGATCGTCGGAAATGAGAATCCGGTCAATCGGTAAAGATGATAAAATTGGAAGCAGACTTGCAAACCCTTGGTTCAATGGCAAGGAAGAGAAATAAAAAGGAGCATGCGAAACGAAATCAAATTTAAATAATGTGGTCAACTCATAACAACAAGGTGGTGCAGAAAAACCTGGCA
>JBAXRP010000097.1:0-14844 GCA_037131145.1 Bacteroidota bacterium | reverse complement strand
CAGCCGAAAGTCGCAGGGAAAAATTAGTTTTGACAATATTGTTTTGCAATCTGACGCTGACAATATACATTACGCAGTAAGTAAAAACCCTTGGGGTAAGATGAACGTCGAAAAGTGAAGTATTAAAAAAAAATTGTCGTTAATAAATATTGATTACCTTTGCACTCGATTTTAATGAAGAACGATAAGGGGGGACGCCAAGTCCCCTCTTTTATTGATAATCCATGATTACTGAAAAACAGATCAGAGCCTTAGTTGAACAACACCTTGTTGGGAGTGATATATTTATCGTGGACGTTATTATCAAACCAGGAAATAAAATTTCGTTGTTCATTGATGGCGATCATCGCGTAACCATTGACGCCTGCACGAGGCTTAGCCGGTTTGTAGAGTCTCAGTTTGACCGGGAAACCGAAGATTTTGAACTTACTGTATCTTCCACCGGCGCCGACAAGCCTTTAAAGCTGCCGCGTCAGTTTATAAAAAATACCGGTCTTTTGCTTGACCTTGCTACACAGACTGGTGAAAACATTATCGGGACTGTTGTGCATGCCGACGATCAAGGTATTGAGATCGAAAAACAGGCAGAAAAAAAATCGAAAAAGGAAGTGGAAAAATGTTTAATATCGTTTAAATATTCTGAAATAAAATCAGCCAAAGAAGTAATCACATTCAAAAAGTAGCATCCTCAAACAATGGAACATCTGAATTTAGTCGAAACCTTTTCAGAATTTAAGGAATTCAAAAACATCGATAGGGAAACCATGATGCGCATCCTGGAAGATGTATTCAAACACATGCTCACGAAAAGATTTGGATCAGCCGAAAATTTTGACATCATTGTAAACATTGACAAAGGCGACCTCGAAATATTCAGGTCAAGAACTATCGTTGAAGATGACGAGGTTGAAGACGAAAACACCGAGGTTCCTCTTTCGGAGGCAATAAAAATTGAACCCGATTTTGAGGTTGGCGAAGAACTTTCGGAGGAGATCAAACTGGGCAGTTTTGGCAGACGGGAAATTCTTACTATAAGACAAAATTTGATTTCGAAAATTCAGGAGTATGAAAAGAACAACATTTATTCAAAATATCGTGAAAAAATTGGCGAGATAATTTCGGGTGAAGTTTACCAGGTATGGAAAAAAGAGATCCTTGTACTGGATGACGAAGGTATCGAACTCCTGCTTCCGAAATCAGAACAGATACCATCGGATTTTTACCGGAAAGGCGACTCCATCAGAGCTGTTGTATCGAAAGTTGAAATGAAAAATAACAATCCGATAATAATACTTTCCCGTACCTCTGAAACCTTTCTTGAACGATTGTTTGAATCGGAAGTGCCGGAGGTTTACGACGGACTGATAAACATTAAGAAAATTGTAAGAGTGCCGGGCGAACGCGCCAAAATTGCAGTTGAATCTTATGACGACCGTATAGACCCGGTTGGCGCATGCGTTGGTATGAAAGGTAGCCGTATTCATGGCATTGTGAGAGAGTTGAAAAACGAAAATATTGATGTTATTAACTATACCACGAACCCCTCATTGTTTATCCAGCGCGCTTTAAGTCCTGCAAAAATTTCTTCAATCGTGATTATTGAAGAGGAAAAGCGCGCCGATGTTTACATGAAACCCGATCAGGTATCGCTTGCCATCGGAAAAGGCGGTTTCAATATAAAACTTGCCGGAAAACTTACCGGATATGAAATTGATGTTTACCGAGATACGGATGCCGATAATGAAGATGTTGACATCCAGGAATTTTCTGATGAAATAGATCAGTGGATTATTGATGAATTGAAAGGCATCGGTTGCGACACTGCAAAAAGCGTTCTGGTTCTCAATGTGGCAGAACTAGTGAAAAGAACCGATCTTGAGGAAGAGACCATTAATGAAGTGGTTCGCATTATCAGAGCTGAATTTGAATAACAAACCATAATATTGCTCAATGAGTGAAGGCGCATTAAGTGTTCGGTTAAGCAAAGCCGCACGGGAATTTAATATCGGCATCAAGACCGTAGTGGATTTCCTTAGTAAAAAAGGAATTTCGCTTGAACTTGATCCCAATGCAAAACTGACTTCGGAGATGTATTCTCTCCTGATGAAAGAGTTTGCATTGGAAAAACATGTAAAAGAAGAGGCGAAAAAAATAGGGTTACAGTTCACCTCTCACGAAACTATTACTATCGAAGATAAAAAGAGCGCTTCGAAAGACCGTGAAAAGGAGTTGGATGACCTGTTCATTAAAAATGTCTCTTTGGATTTTGAGAAAAAAACCTTTGAAGCATCCAGAAAACCGAAAGAAGAGCAGATAAAGCAACCTGTAAAAGAGGAAACAAGACAGGAAGTTTCACCAACTATTGAAACTCAGCCAGCAATTGTTGAGACTACATCTGCTACGGTAATTGAACCTGTTTTCGAAAACGTAGTTGAATCTGTTGGCGAATCTGTTCCCGAACCCGTTCCCTCTCCCACATTCGAAACTGTTGCCGCTCCAGCAACCGAACCTGTTGCCGCTCCCGTTGCCCAACTAGTTGTCACTTCCACTACCGAGATTTTTACGGAACCTGCTACTGAACCTGCTTCTGAACCTTTTACCGAACCTTTTACCGAACCTGTTGCCACACCTGTGATAGAACCGGTTGTTACTTTTTATCAACCAATTCAAACCGAACTAACCCCAGCCCCGGAACCAGAACCAATTTTTATTACAGAGGGCGCTCAAACCATTTCAAGCCAGCCTGAACTACCAAAAATAATTGAAGAACCATTAGATAGGAGCGACGAACAATCAGAATCAGAACAAGAGCCGGAGATAAAGCAAAAGGGCGACCTTAAAATAATCGGCAAAATGGATCTTGGGGTTTTTGAGAAAAAACCTTCAAAAAAGGGATTCACAAAGCATATTGCCACAGAAACAGAATCCAGTGTTATTCAACATGTTGAATCTGTGTCGGAACCACCCCCGGCTATTCCGAGACCAGATGTGAAACCAATTACTGTTCCGGAACCGATGGAGAACATCCCTGTTGTCCAAAAACCGGCAGAACCAGTTCAGGAATCAAATTTTCTACCCACAACGCGTATTAAACTTGAAGGTCCAACTATTCTTGGATCAATTATTTTACCTGAACCAAAGAAGTTTGAAAAGAAAAAACCGCAGCCTGTTGCCTCCTCTTCGGATGAAACACTGAAGTCGAAGAAAAAGAAACGTAAACGAATAAAACGACAGGGAGAAGTAGTACCCAGAGAAGCAGGCGAGTCTGAAGTCCGTCGGCCGGTTATTAATAAGCAAGTTCCTTCCAAGGACAAGAAGTATCAAAAGGATATTCAGAAACCGGAGGTTACGGTTGAAGATATCGAAAAGCAGATAAAGGAAACGCTCGCCCGCCTGTCGCCAACCGGGAAATCAAAAGCTTCGAAATACCGTAGGGCAAAGCGCGATGCTGTTAGTCATCAGATGCACCAGGAACAGGAACGTCTTGAAGAGGGCAGACGAAACATTAAAGTTACAGAGTTTGTGACTGCAAACGAACTCGCTTCAATGTTGAATGTGCAGGTTACCGAAGTTATCTCTACATGTATGTCTCTTGGTTTATTTGTATCAATAAACCAGCGACTCGACGCTGAAACCCTTACACTTGTTGCGGAAGAATTTGGTTATAAAGTTGAATTTGTAAGTGTTGAAGTTCAGGAGGCTATAAAACAAAATGAGCCTGACAATCCTGAAGATTTAGGCGACCGTCCGCCGATTGTAACAGTTATGGGTCACGTTGATCATGGAAAAACGAAACTTCTCGATTTTATTCGCAGCACCAATGTTGTTGCAGGCGAAGCCGGAGGGATTACCCAGCACATTGGCGCATATGAGGTGCAGCGTGAGGATGGAAGAAAAATCACATTTCTCGACACTCCCGGGCATGAAGCTTTCACTGCCATGCGCGCCCGCGGAGCCGGTGTTACCGACGTTGCCATAATCGTTATTGCAGCCGATGAAACCGTAATGCCTCAAACCCGCGAAGCAATAAATCATGCGCTCGCTGCCGGAGTTCCCATTGTTTTTGCATTTAATAAGATGGATAAATCCAATGCAAATGCAGAAAAACTAAGGGAAGAGCTTTCGAAAATGAACATTCTTGTGGAGGAATGGGGCGGGAAGTACCAGACTCAGGAGATTTCAGCAAAAATCGGAACCAATGTCGATCTTCTGCTTGAGAAAGTTCTCCTTGAAGCTGAAATGCTTAATCTTCAGGCAAATCCCAAACGTCTGGCAACAGGCGCTGTAATTGAATCATCTCTTGATAAAGGTCGCGGTCATGTCGTAAAACTGCTTGTGCAAAACGGCACTCTCCATGTTGGGGAAATTGTGCTGGCTGGAGCAACCTACGGAAAAGTAAAAGCGCTTTACAATGAACGCAATATTCAAATCCGGGAAGCAGGTCCATCACAACCGGTGCTTATGCTCGGATTAAATGGAGCGCCTCAGGCTGGCGACGGATTCAACGTGATGGCAGATGAAAAGGAAGCCAAGACAATCGCTACTAAACGTCAGCAATTGCAGCGTGAACAAGGATTACGAACACAGAAACACATTACCCTTGATGAGATCGGCAGAAGAATTGCTATTGGCGACTTTAAAGAACTCAACATCATTGTTAAAGGCGATGTTGATGGTTCAGTTGAAGCTCTTTCCGATTCTCTGCTAAAACTTTCTAACGAGGAGGTAATGGTTAACGTAATCCACAAATCGGTTGGAGCCATTACAGAATCGGATGTTCTGTTAGCCTCAGCTTCAAATGCAGTCATTGTCGGTTTCCAGGTGCGTCCATCTCTGAGCGCCCGGAAACTTGCCGAAGCAGAACAGATTGACATTCGCCTCTATTCCATTATTTACCAAGCCATCGAAGAAATTAAAGCAGCTATTGAAGGAATGCTTTCGCCTGAGATTGAAGAAAAGATATTGTGCAATATTGAAGTGCGCGATGTGTTTAAAATCACAAGGGTTGGAACGGTTGCCGGTTGCATGGTTCTCGATGGTAAGGTTACCCGGAATACCAAAATTCGAGTTATTCGCGATGGCATTGTAGTTTATACAGGTTTACTCGGTAGTCTAAAGCGTTTTAAAGATGACGTTAAAGAGGTTCTCACCGGTTATGAATGCGGACTTAATATAGAGAACTTTAACGACATCAAAACAGGCGATATCATTGAAGGTTACGAATTGACGGAAGTAAAGCGAAAATTATAGAAATTTACCTTTGAAGAGTTTGAATCCTGTCGGGACCCACCGACAGGATATCAATCGGTAAATTTAACTCCTTCTCAATAAATTTGATATATTCATCAAATTCGGCAGGAATATCGGAAAAGCCGGCGCACTGATCCAGCGATGTATTCCATCCTTCCATTTCCCGGTAAACCGGTTGCAGTTTTTCATCGCTTAGATTAAAGGGAAAACTTTGCAATATTTCATTTTCATGCCTATACGCTGTACAAATTTTAATTGCCGGGAATGGGTTAAGCACATCGGCTTTCATCATAATGAGGCTGTCGACCCCGTTTAGCATAATGGCATATTTCAGAGCTGGTAGATCAAGCCAGCCGCAGCGCCGAGGACGTCCGGTGGTAGAACCAAATTCCTTGCCGCCCGTTCTGAGTTTATCGCCATTTTCATCAAACAATTCTGTTGGGAATGGACCACTGCCAACGCGGGTACAATAAGCTTTGAAAATACCATAAGTTTTTCCGATACGGTGTGGGGAAACCCCAAGTCCGGCGCATACGCCTGCAGTAATTGTATTGGAGGAGGTAACAAACGGATATGAACCAAAGTCAACATCGAGCAAAGTTCCCTGCGCTCCTTCGGCAAGAACTGATTTACCATTGTCGAGGCAGTCATTCAGAAAAACTTCTCCATCAATAACCTTGAGAGATTTAAACTTTTCAATGGCTTCAAACCATTGCTGTTCATAATCTCCAAATAACAATCCATCAAGTTTATACGATGAAAAATCAAATCCGGCATGACGAATTACTTCAAGGTGCCGGTTTCGTAACTGCCTGTATTGATCTATGAAAGTTTCGTCGGGGATGTTGCCAACACGGATGCCGTTACGTCCGTATTTATCAGTATAAGCGGGTCCGATTCCTTTTAGCGTTGATCCGATTTTCGCCGATCCCTTTGCCGATTCAAGAGCGGCGTCGAGCAAACGGTGTGAAGGCAGTATTAGATGTGAACGCCGGGCAATGAGAAGGTTTTTTTCCGGATTAATACCCGCAGCCTGAAGATGATCAATTTCACGAAATAGAATTACCGGGTCTATAATCACACCATTTCCAATGACATTAAGTGTTTGCGGATGAAAAATTCCCGAGGGGATGGTATGTAAAACAAACTTTTTACCGTCAAAAATTATTGTGTGACCGGCATTAGGTCCACCCTGAAAACGGGCAATAATGTCGTACTGCGGAGTAAATACGTCCACAATTTTCCCTTTGCCCTCGTCTCCCCATTGCAATCCCAGAATAACATCAACCTTCATAAGCGGATTTTATTTATTTGCATTTGAACGTCCATAAAATGTGAGTGCGTAATGCGAAACCTTAACATTATAGGTTTTTTCAATTTCATCTTTTACCTCTTCAATACGGGGATCATAAAACTCGATAACGTTTCCCGAATCCTCAAAAATGAAATGATCGTGCTGTTTAAGCAACATTGATTTTTCAAACTGCGCATAATTTGTTCCGAACTGATGTTTTGTAACCAGACCACAATCGAGTAGTAGTTCAATGGTATTGTACAACGTGGCGCGGCTAACCCGATATTTGTGGTTCTTCATTCTGATATAGAGGGTTTCAATATCAAAATGGCCTTCAGTGGCAAATATTTCCTTTAAAATGGTATAACGCTCCGGGGTCTTCCGATGTCCATGTAGTTCGAGGTATTGAGTAAATGCTTCATGCACGGGTTCGAGAAGCTCGCCATTGGTATTTTTAATCATATCCGAAATTTTGCATAAAGATAAGCATTAATCAATATTTAGAACAAATATAAATAGAAAAAATTAATCCACTCTCGAAACATGAGTAATCCCTTCTATCAGACTCAGGTTATTGACCACATCCTTCAGATTAGAAATATGAGTAACATAAAGTGTAACAGAACCGTGTGTTAATCCATTTACTTCTTCTATTTTGAGCGATTTGATATTAAGGTCAAGTTCGTTTGAAATAATCCGGGTAATTTCGTTGATTAGTCCTTTTTTATCAATTCCCGTAATTTTAATTTCGGCCTGAAAGGAAACAGATTCCTGCTCAGCCCAGTAAACCTTTACCAAGCGGTTTCCAAAATATGTAATGAGTTCCTGAGCCCGTAAACATTTACTCCGATGAATCTGCACGGGCGTCACATCAAAAGCAATCAAACCAATTACATCATCTCCGGGAATAGGATTACAGCAGGAAGCAACTTCATATTCATCTGTAATATCCTCAGAGTCTATTACTTTATCAATGGATTCGATTCTTAAATAAGGCGAGTGATTTTTATCTTCAGGAATTTGTTCTTTGGTTTTGACTGTTTTTCTGGAGATATAATTTAGCCATCCGCTACGAAAGCCTGATGCGGCGAAGAGCTTGACGTCTTTAATTCCGATTTTATCTTTTGCAGCAGCGTAGAAAAGATCAACGAGGCTGCTAAAATTAAGCGCTGATAAGAAGTTGCGAATATTTTCATTAGTAAATGGAACACCCAATTGTTGAAACCAATTGCTAAGTTTTTCTTTTCCCGTTTTGGAAAATTTCTTTTTTTCAGCGCGGAGGGTTAATTTTATACTCGACTTTGCACGGGTAGTAACCACATATCCAAGCCATTCCTCTTTTGGGGTTTGCTTTTGCGACGTAATAAGTTCAACCTGTTGTCCATTCTTCAGAATTTGGGGGAGTGGAACCAGTTTTTTATCAACTTTGGCGCCGATACAGGTATTTCCCAGTTCACTATGAATGGCATAAGCAAAATCGAGTACGGTTGATCCGGCAGGTAGAGTAAACAGTTCGCCCTGAGGTGTAAATACAGAGATTTCATCAAGGAAAAAATACCCTTTCACATCATCAATAAACGATAAGGCATCGGCTTCGGGGCTCTCAATCATTTCTTTAATCCTGTCGAGCCAGTTATCCAGCCTGCTGTTCATGTTCAATGATTCCTTGTATTTCCAGTGAGCTGCATACCCTCTTTCAGCAATTTCATTCATCCTGCTTGAACGGATCTGGATTTCGACCCATTCACCGGTACGGCTCATCACAGTTGTATGCAAAGCCTCATAGCCATTGGATTTTGGAATTGATATCCAATCGCGCAATCGCTCCATATTAGGTCTGTAAATTTCGGTGATACAGGAATAGACTTTCCAGCAATCTGCTTTTTCAGTATCTATGGGAGAGTCAATAACAATCCGGATGGCAAAAATGTCATAAATCTCTTCAAACGGCACCTCTTTTTTTTGCATTTTATGCCAGATGGCAGCGATTGATTTTTCACGCGCCTGAATATGAAAGATAAAATCTTTTTCCCTGAGTGATTTTTTAATAGGCAACATAAACTTGGTGACAAACCTGCCTCTCTCTTCTGCTGTTTCTTTCAGTTTACGGGAAATTGTTTCAAATACTTCCGGCTCGGTATATTTCAAAGCAAGGTCTTCGAGTTCACTTTTAATGGCATGGAGTCCCAGCCGGTGCGCCAGCGGTGCGTAGAGATATACAGTTTCGGAAGATATTTTTAATTGTTTTTCGCGGGAAAGAGCGTCCAGCGTGCGCATGTTGTGCAGCCTGTCGGCAAGTTTTATAAGGATTACACGGACGTCGTCAGACAGCGTTAACAGTATTTTTTTGTAGTTCTCCGCATGAACTGCAGAAGTATGCTGGTTAAAAAGCCCTTTGATTTTTGTTAAACCATCAATAATCGCAGCCACTTTATCGCCAAACAAACCGCGTATATCTTCAATGGTGTATTCTGTGTCTTCCACTACATCATGCAATAACGCGCAAACAATGGATGTGGCGCCTAATCCGATATCGCCGGCAGCAATGGTTGCTACGCTTATCGGATGGTAAATGAAGGGCTCGCCGCTTTTCCTGCGCATATCCTTATGCGCTTCCAGCGCCATTTTAAAGGCTTTGCGGACATTATTCCGATCTTCCGGCTTACGAGGTTTCCATACTTTGTAGAGGTTGCGATAGCGTTTAATAATTTCCCGCTTTTCAACCTCCGGATTTGGCTGATACATGAAAAAAAACGATTTTCAATGAAGTGGGCAAATTTACTGGAAAATTCTTACTTTTGACGTGACAATATTAGCCCAACACACGAAATGTCGCGTCTGCGTATTCTGCTCTTTCAATTTTGTTTCATTGCGCTTCTTGTATGCGGCTCACTTAATGGATTTGCAACCCATCAGCGTGCAGCAGAAATTACTTACAGGCACATTTCGGGACTCACTTACGAAATCACTCTTGTTTCATATACCTTTACGCCAAGTCTGGCAAATGCCTATCGCGATTTACTGACTATTTTGTGGGGCGATGGCTCTGTCTCGGATATTCCGCGTGTTATGATTAACTATTTACCCGATAGCATCACCTATAATAAATATGTCGGACAACATACATTTCCCGGACCTTCAAATTACATCATCAGTTGTGAAGACCCTAACCGCAATGGCGGCATATTGAATATTCCTAATTCAATCAACACTCCTTTGTTCATTTACTCCGAGCTTACCATCAGCCCCTTCATTGGAGGTTACAACAATTCTCCTGTTCTTTTGATTCCGCCGGTTGACAATGGATGTGTTCATCAGCCTTTTTACCACAATCCAGGGGCTTACGATGTTGATGGCGATAGTTTATCGTACAGGCTTGTATATTGCCGCGGCGCCCTTGGACAGGTAATTCCAGGGTATTCATACCCGGCAGCATCAACCAGTTTAACCCTTAATCCAATTACCGGCGACCTGCTTTGGGACAGCCCCATGCAGCAGGGAGAATATAATATCGCCATTTTGATAGAAGAGTGGCGCAACGGACAAAGAATCGGCAGTATTCTTCGCGATATGCAAATAATTGTTGTTGCTTGTAATAATCGTCCGCCCGTTATTGATTCCGTTGCTGATACCTGTATTGAAGCTGGAAAAAACCTACGTTTCATTGTGAAAACTTATGACCCCGACAGCAATGTGGTTACTTTAACGGGGACAGGCGGGCCACTGATTCTCAGCGAATCCCCGGCAAACCTTAATCCAAATCCTGCTTCGGGTTTAGGTCACACTCAGGCGCTTTTCCAATGGAATACAGTGTGCAATCATATTAAAAAAGCTCCATACCAGGTTTTCTTCAAAGCAAAAGACAATGCAAGCCCGGTTAACCTGGTAACCATGAAGTCAATGAAAATACTTGTGGTTGGACCAGCCCCGGACAACCTAACCGCGACTCCTATGGGAAATACAATCACGCTGTCCTGGGATAATTACCAATGCCCGAATGCCACCGGGTTTCTGATTTTCCGAAAAGCCGATTCAACGGGTTATGTGCCAGGTTACTGTCAAACCGGCGTTCCCGCGTATCTGGGATATACAAAAATTGGCGAAATTAAGGGAATCAGTCAGACTACTTTTCTGGATGATAACAACGGCGCCGGACTTGCGCGCGGACTTAAATATTGTTACCTCGCTGTCGCAGTATACGCTGACAGGGCTGAAAGCTATGCGTCTAATGAAGCCTGCGCCACACTGAAAAAGGATGTTGCAGTTATTACCAATGTAAGCGTTACCTTAACAAGTCAACTGGATGGCTCAATTTACCTTGCCTGGTCAATGCCAACTGAAATTGATTCAATTCAGTCGCCTGGTCCGTATAAATATCTGGTTTTACGCGCAAAATCTGATAATTCCGAACAATTTGCGCTGATTGATTCATTGAATAACCTCACCGACACTATTATTAACGACCATAATCTGAATACAAATGATTTCGGTTACAAATACAGAATTGATCTTTACAATGTAACGCCCGGAAACCGTTTTCTCATCGGCGAGTCACAGGTTGCCTCGTCAATGTTTCTTACGTTAAAGCCCCACGATAAAAGGCTGACGCTTTCATGGACAAACGATGTTCCGTGGAATAACAACCGTTTTGTCGTATATAGGAAAGATCCCGGCGCCAGCGGTTATGATTCGGTTGGAATAAGTACGCTTCCTTTCTACAACGACAGAGGGTTGGTGAATGGAGCTCTGTATTGTTACAAGATTAAAAGTTCGGGAAAGTATTCTGCTCCGGGATTTATTGATCCGATTATTAACTTTTCGCAGGAAACCTGCGCTGTTCCGGAAGACAACTCTCCGCCATGCCCTCCGCTGCTTTCAGTTAAAACAATATGCGAGGACTCAACAAACATGTTATCATGGATTAATCCTGTTGCAGATACTTGTAACTATGACATCGCAAAATACTATATTTATTTTTCGCCAACCACTGCGAACCCGGTTCTTATTGACTCTTTAATGAACCCAAACGATTCTGTTTATTACCATACGCCGCCAAATTCGTTTGTGGGCTGCTACTATATTATTGCCGTTGACTCCGTGGGCAATCGAAGTTCGTCAAGCGATACTGCTTGCGTTGATCTGAACAGTTGTCCCGATTTTTTGTACCGGCTTCCAAATGTTTTCACTCCCAATGGCGATGAGCATAATGAACTTTTCAAGCCATTTCCATATCAATCGGTACTTGATATCAGAATTGAGATTTTCGACCGTTGGGGAAGAATGGTTTTCAGCTCTACTGACCCCAATATAAACTGGGATGGCAGGGATAAAACCACGAGTCAGCCATGCAGCGACGGCGTATATTTCTACGTGTGCGATGTTAACGAAATCAGGCTCGGAGGAATCAACCTTCGTACGCTTCATGGTTCAATAACCCTGTTGCGTTAGACTTTCCATGAATCGTTGTTTTTTATATCTTTGCACCCGTGAAAAACCTACGTAATTTTTGCATTATAGCGCATATTGATCATGGGAAGTCAACCCTTGCCGATCGTTTACTTCAATGGACTAATACCGTTTCAGAGCGGGATTCAAGGGAGCAGGTTCTCGACGATATGGACCTTGAGAGGGAACGCGGCATTACTATAAAGAGCCATGCGATTCAGATGGACTTTCCGCATAATGGGCAAAATTATGTGCTGAACCTGATTGATACGCCGGGTCATGTTGATTTCTCTTATGAGGTTTCGCGAGCGATTGCCGCCTGCGAAGGAGCCCTTCTTGTGGTTGATGCCACCCAGGGTATTCAGGCTCAAACAATATCGAATCTCTACCTCGCTATCGACCATAATCTTACTATCGTCCCCATCGTTAATAAAATTGACATGGACGCCGCCATGGTTGAAGAAGTCAAGGATCAAATCGTTGATCTGCTCGGTTGCGACCACGATGAAATTCTTGCTGTGAGCGCTAAAACCGGTTATGGCATTGAGGAGGTGCTTGAAGCCATTATTAACCGGATTCCTTGTCCGAAAGGAGATATTGAAGCTCCATTACAAGCTTTGATTTTTGATTCTCATTTCAACCCTTTCAGGGGCGTTGTAGCCTATTTCAGAATTTTCAACGGATCACTGAAAAAAGGAGATCATGTGAAGTTTTTCGCTACCAGCGAGGATTATCATGCCGATGAAGTTGGAATTTTAAGATTGAAACCCGAAGCGCGCGATACCGTTTATGCCGGCGATGTAGGTTATATCATCTCAGGAATTAAAACGAGCAAGGAAGTTCAGGTGGGAGATACCATTACTCATGTTGGAAATCCTTGCTCAGAGGTTATTGAAGGATTTCTTGGGGTTAAACCAATGGTATTTGCCGGAATTTATCCAACCGACGCCGACGACTATGAGGTGTTGCGGGATTCGCTTGAGAAACTGAGGCTTAACGACGCCTCCCTTTCGTTTGAACCCGAAGCCTCCGCAGCGCTTGGCTTTGGTTTCCGTTGCGGTTTCCTCGGATTGCTCCACATGGAAATCGTGCAGGAACGCCTCGACCGTGAATTTGACATGGACGTGATAACAACCGTTCCTAACGTTTCCTATAAAGTATATACCAACAAAGGCGAGGTTCTCAATGTTTATAATCCATCAGGGTTACCTGAACCGAACTATATCAATAAAATTGAGGAGCCAACCATTGTCGCCAACATTATAACAAAAGCGGATTACATCGGCTCCATAATGACGCTTTGCGTAAGTAAGCGCGGCATTCTGAAAAATCAGGTTTACCTTACAACCGACAGAATTGAATTAACCGTTGAACTGCCGTTGGGAGAAATCGTATTCGATTTTTACGACAGGCTGAAAAGCATTTCAAAAGGATATGCATCTTTTGATTATCATCCATCGGGATGGCAAACCGCCGACCTTGTTAAACTTGACATCCTGCTTAATGGGGAGATTGTTGACGCTTTATCTGCGCTGATCACACGCAACAATGCGTATGACTTCGGACGCCGGTTTTGTGAAAAATTAAAGGAATTTATTCCGCGGCAGCAGTATGATGTTGCCATTCAGGCTGCCATCGGCGCTAAGGTAATTGCCCGCGAAACTGTGAAAGCGTTGAGAAAAGACGTAACAGCCAAGTGTTACGGCGGCGACATCACCCGGAAACGAAAACTTCTTGAAAAACAGAAGAAAGGAAAGAAGCGTATGCGCCAAATCGGAAATGTTGAAGTTCCGCAGAAAGCTTTTCTTGCTGTGCTTAAACTTGATTCATAGTCAATTTTTGCTGTAACATTTTCTTTCTTTTATCGTCCAATTGACCATATTGTCTAACCTAAAACCATACAATTATGAAACGCTGTATCTATGCTTTATCCATTTTTTGTTTAGTTCTAACATTTTCATTGAATTCAGTCGCTCAGGAAAAATCTGATGGTAACAAGCATAAACATGGCTGGCCAATGGGCGACACCGCCATTATGAAAGATTTTCAATTCGCAATGGATCATTTTGATATGAGCGATTTTCCTTTCAGCAAGAAAAACAAAAAGTATAACGGTCACTGGGCAGGTGTGGAAATCGGCATTGGCGGATATGTGAACTCCGATTTTAACATGAACTTTAATCCGGCATATCCTTACATGAATATGAACACAGCCAGATCCGTTACTGTAAACTTTAATCCTTTTGAACTGAATGTCAATATTTACAAGAATCATATAGGCTTTACCACCGGTCTGGGTTTTCAGACAAGCAACTATTATTTTACCGACAACTACGTGATGATAAAGGATTCATCGGCGCTGGTTGCTTACAAAGTTCAGGATAGTGAGGGGAATTATGTAAGCCTGAAAATCAACAAAATGGTTGTTTCCTACCTTAATCTCCCTCTCTTTTTTGAATATCAGAGTAACCGCTACCGGCGGTTGAGCAGTTTTCATGTTACAGTGGGAGTTATTGCAGGGGTTCGCATTGGTTCTTACACAAAGCAGGTTTATAGCGAGAAATCGGGAACCTATTTTCTGGTTGATGAAAAAGGGAACAAAGTTGCAACTTATGAAGTTGATCGTTATACCGCAAGAAACAGCGGCGCATATCATTTAAGCCCTTTCAAAATTGAAGCTGCATTTCGGGTTGGCTGGTCGCACCTCAACCTGTTTGGAACCTACTCTTTAACGCGGATGTTCCAGAAAGACCAGGGACCGGAGTTATATCCGTTTACGGTGGGGATTACGCTGCTGGGGTGGTAAGCTGGTAAGCTGGTAAGCTGGTAAGCTGGTAAGCTGGTAAGCTGGTAAG
>JBAXRP010000096.1:0-14899 GCA_037131145.1 Bacteroidota bacterium | reverse complement strand
TGTCATTCCGGTAGGTAGCCCGGAATTGGTGTCAACAATCACATCAATAATTGAAGCGGCGATACCGGTTTCCTCGTGAAGGGTCTGGATTGCCATATTCTGCACTCCTTGACCCATTTCTGTCCAGCCATGTTCAATCAAAACCCTGCCGTTATTAAGAATGCTGATTTTTACATCGCTGAAATCGGTCATGCCATTTCCAACTCCGGAATTTTTTATTCCACAGGCAATGCCCGCATATTTTGCAGAATAAAAATGATCTTTCAATGCCGTCAGACAGGCTTTGATCCCGACTCCTTTTCCAAGAATCTGCCCTGTGGCAGTCATCCTTCCATGGTCAAGCGCATTTTTAAACCGGAACTGCCACCGGTCGAAGCCGCCCTTTTCGCACAACTCGTCAACACAACTTTCCAGTGCGAAAGCCGCCTGGTTGGCTCCAAATCCGCGCATGGCGCCTGAAGGAATATTGTTGGTATAAACGGTCAGAGATTCTATGTCAACCGATGGAACATGGTAGCCTCCGCTGGCATGACCTGCAACCCGCTCCATCACCTTGGTTCCAACTGAAGCGTACGCGCCCGAATCGCCAACCGCCAACATTTTCAACCCTGTCAACATTCCTTGTTCATCGCAGGCAAGCGTGACGTCCATCTTCACCGGATGCCGCTTGGGGTGCATGATTATTGATTCCTCACGCGAAAGATGCACCAGCACAGGGCATTTCAAATGCCAGGCAAACAACGCGGCATGACCCTGAACGGTCATATCTTCGCGCCCGCCGAAGCCGCCGCCGCAGGGCGCGAGAGTTACGCGAACCTTATCTTCATCAAGCGCGAGAAGTGAAGCAACCTGTCGTTGGTCAACATAAATTCCCTGACCCTGCGAAAAGAGGCGAATCCCATCGCCATCGGGGAGAGCAATGGCAGCCTCGGTTTCGAGGAAAGCGTGTTCGATTCGCTGCGTTTCATAAATTCCGGAAACAACATATTTTGAATTGCCGAAAACCGTTTCTACAGGATCTCCGCGCCTCACAATGCACCTCTCCAGCAGGTTCGGCTTTCCGGGGTGAACCTCGGGAGAATCTGGCTCAATAGCTTTCTCTGGATCAGAAACCGGTTCAAATACTTCATATTCTATACGGATGAGCTTTGACGCTCTCCGCGCGGTCTCTTCATCTGTGGCTACCACGCCTGCAATCACATCGCCGATGTACCTTGTGATCTCTCCTTTGGCAATCATCAGAGGCCAGTCGCTGAAAATAAGTCCGGTATATCTTTCGCCGGGAACGTCGGCGGCTGTGAAAATTCTTATCACACCCTCTGTTTTCAAGGCTTCCGAAATATCAACAGATAATACGGCGGCTCTGGGATGGTCGCTGAAACGTAATGCGCCATATAACATTTCGGGGAAATGCATATCGTTGACGAAAAGTCTTTTCCCGATGGCGGTATTATATGCATCATATTTGCGCAGCGGTTCGCCGATTCCGGCTTTTAGCGGAAGATGAATTGGCAATTCCTTATTGTTATTGTTTCTTTCCCTCAGTTTCTTTAAAGCCTCTTCAATGGCGTCAACAATTTTGATGTATCCGGTGCAGCGACAAAGATTCAGGTTTATCGCCTTTTTAATTTGTTCCCGGTTGGGATTTGGATTTTCCGCGGATAGAACTTTTGTTCGCATGATTAGTCCGGGCGTACAAAAGCCGCATTGTACGGCGCCTTTATTTACGTAGGCTTGAGCAATGATTTCGCGGATCGCATCAGGAATGCCTTCCATGGTAACGACCCGCTTTCCCTCCATGAATTTCAGTTTTTGGGTACAGGATAATTTCGCCTTCCCGTCAATTTCCACCATACATGCGCCACAGGCTGCCTGTCCGGAACAGCCATCTTTAACCGAGGTTATGCCCGCTGTGCCGCGAATGTAGTTAAGCAGGGTAAGCTCTTCGTTCCCGGAAAAGCAAATCTGTTGATTATTCAGAAAAAATTTGATCATTGCTTTTAATTTGGTTAGTGTAGGCGCTTAGATCGCTGTTAATTTTCTTTTTGTGCAACCAGCCAATGTACCGACTACGAAGCGTGGGCTTTATTTTATTTCAAAACAGTGTTTTATAATTATTTTTTTCTTTTCTTCCTGTAACACTTTTTCTAAATCCTGAACAGTAACCCCTTGGGCTAAATATTTACCCCTATCGCTATTCAATTTCGTCAAATCTTTCTTTATGGCATTTTGTTGTTCTCTATTAGGAACCGGAATTTTGATTTTTGAAATGTCTCCTGGATATACATGAGGTTGAGCTTGCCCTCTTTGAAGTTTGTATATTTCAGGCTGAATAACTTTTAGAATTTCAAAAAGTAATTCTGTGGAAATTTCGTCCTCGTTTATTGATTTTATTGTTGTACAGTCGGATGCAAATATTTCAGTTTCCCAAAAATTTAAGAAACCAGCGTAAGCCCCAGAGGCGCTGACAGTAATAATTTTTTCCGGGCGATTAGAGACATTATGAAAATACGCCGGTTGCTGACCGCCTGCGATAACGGGAATTTCACCATTTACTGTTTTAGTTTTTGTTATTGAGCTTCCTTTTTGAATTATTGCAATATCAGGTGACAGAGGTTTAATACCAGTCGCGCCCCAAAGGTCTTCCCAGTTTGTTTTTGAGATTGTTTCGGTACTTATTTTTTTGTCGAATTCAATTGAATCAAAGTCAATTAATTCTGCCAAAGGAAACACTTGAACGTACTTACTCACAGCAGGGTCAATGGTATTGATTTCTCGATTTTCAATTGATTTTCGGATATATGAACAAGCCTTTTCAGAATTATAAGGATTTACCTCGTCAAACAATTTCCCTCCATAATTATTGATTTTAATGCCTTCCTGTCTTTTTCGTTTACTAAATTCATATCCCAAAAATTCCTTTTGTTCCTCAACTTCTTTACCTGTTTTAACGATAACTGTTTGTTGAAAATCGTAATATTTTTCTATTGTTTCGGGATTTTTGTTCCCATCTGAGAGGCAAAGAAGGAAATAAAAAAACTTTTCTTTTTCGACGTCCTTGCAGTAATGATAAAACATTGTTTTCATTTCCGCATCTTGTTCTGCTGTTGAGAGCCTCATAAAAGTTGGTTTGTTTTTATGGTCTTTCTTTTTAGAACTGTTATCAAATTCTGTCTGGTATTCTATGAATATATCTGCTTCAGATAATTCATTGGAAATTTCAAGTTTTAAGAATCTTTCATAGTGTTCCAATTCTAACCCTCTATATTCAACGAACATTTTAAGAAAACGTTTTGCATCAATGTACCTTATCTCTGCGGCATATCTGGTGTTGGCGAATAAGTCAGACGTAATGTATTCTCTGTCCTTTACGAAATCATCATCCCTTCGTTTGAGAAACACAATTAAGGTTTTAACATTGGTTGCAATAAATGTTTTACTGCCGAGAATTGTGATTCCTTTGATTTCAAAATACTTTAAAAGTATTTCTCTCGCTTTTGTATAGATGCCGCCACTTTCAAAAATAGAGGTGGGTAAAACAACTCCAGCCAAACCGCCATATTTTAAAACTTGTTTAGTTCTTTCTATGAAAACGGTTTCGATTTCATCACTTGTTTCTGTAAGATTATTAAACAAATCATAATTAGCTCTGCCAACATTTAAGTAGTTTTTAAATGCGTCGACAGCATAAGGAGGATTTGCAACAACTATATCAAATTTCTTTTTATTGAGTTTAAGTTGTTCGTGTTCCTCAAGTCCATCGCCGAAAATTATATTTGCATCACCGTCTCCATTGATATAACAAGCTATTTGAGATGTTCTTGCAAGACGGTAATCCTTCTCTATACCAAAAATATAATCCTGCGCCCATTCTGTGCCTCTGTTGTATCCATTAATTTTCTTTTGTAATTCAGTTGAAAGTTTAGAAGTATCTATTTGCTTAATTTTTTCCTGTAATTCATCAAGGCTTTCAGTTAAAAAATGTCCCGCTCCGCAAGCATAATCGAGTATTTTTGGCAAAATATGGTCTTCGCCTTTGGCAATTTTTGTTTCAATGATGTTTCCATAGCCCAGCGATAGAATTATATATCTTACGATTGGACCAGGCGTGAAAAATTGACCTTCAGATTGCTTGACGCCGTGATTAAGCATTAATTCAAAGAAATCGCCAAGTACTTGTTGTTTGCTTGTAAAACGGAAACGAAAGTTTTGGATGAGTTTTATTACTTCTGTCAGAACTCTTCCATTTTGAATAAAGAGGTTTTGATTGTGGACTTCCTTAAATGCAAATTCATTGTTTGTGTAATATTTTAATTCCCTGAATATTGCCTCAACTTTTTCAATAGGAGTTTGCTTTGGATACAATTTAATAATTTCGTGTAACTCGTTTTCCGAATAGTAAACAATTTCCTCATTGAGTTTTTTCATTCCCTTTCGATAAAGGGCTTGCAGGCGGTCAATAATATGTTCGTATTCTTCATCTTCTTTTACTTGAAAATCTAAAACATCCTCGTCATTTTTTTCTTCATCAACAATTTTGCAAAGCAAAAGGGATAGAATTTTATTAAAAGCATTGGCATTATCTGAAATGTTGTTGTGTCTTAATATCTCGGCAAATTTGTTGAATAAGCCGGTTGAATCGTCAAGTTGTTTGAGATTCTTTTTTTTGAGCGCTTTCAATTCTAAAGAATATGCGTTTGTGTCTGTGTCAAAAACACCGTTAAAATGAAAGTATTTGTTAAATGATTCTTTCCAAACATCAAATAATTCAGATTTATTTTTTGCATCACGATAGAGCTTGATATTTTCTTCTTCAATTTGTTTTAACGATTTTTCCAAATCCTCCTTTCTGTCTTTAACTTGAACAATCAGATTGCTATAAACAAATTCATCATTTTCAAATTTTGACGCATATAAAACAAGGAATTGGGAGTTTTTGTCCTGATTCAGATAGGAGAACAATTGTCCGCCATGGTCCTCCATTTTGAATTTTTCTTTGTCAAATTCTTCGCCCCATGTTTTGCATTCGATGATCAAAAGCGTTTTGCCATTGCTTTTGTTGTAAACATTAATGTCAGCCTTTCCGCCGCTAGCGCCATGTCCAACTTTCCATTTTCTTTCAAGATGAATATCATTTGGAGCATATCCTTTTTCAAGCAATCTATTCACACATTCAAGTACAACAAGGCTTTCAGGCGCTGAAATATTTGAAGTTGTATAATCTCCCAATTGAATTTGACCGTCTGACTCTCTTTCAACGGTTGTTTTTTCATCTTTTCTGTAAAATATTTTTCCTTTTTGCAGGTCAACTTTAATGGTATAACTATGATGTTTATACTCTTTACTGTAGGTAAAGAGGTTACCTTCAAACCCAAGCTTTTCTATGAACTGTTTTAAATCCATTGCAGTCTATTTTGCTGTAATATACTTGATTTTTTGTTCCGCCACTTTAAATTATCTCACTCCAAATTCTTCGCCTTTCTGGTTGGAAACAAATTTTTCGTTAAATGTCCGATTGCGGAAATGTCTGGTTTCACCGGTTCAGGCATTAAAAGAAGAGACCGGGCAGCGCCTGGGTCTTTCAAACCGCTTCCGGTTAGCAAAACCACATTCAATGTACCTGATGGAATCAATCCCTGCGCCTTGTACTTTAACATTCCGGCGAAAGCGGCAACCGCCGCGGGTTCGGAAAAGATTCCTGACGATTTTGCAAGCGAAACAGAGGCGGTTATAATTTCGCTATCTGTAACTGTGATCCATTCGTTGCGATACTTTTCAAAATAGTGTTTCGTCATAAAAAAATTACGCGGAATGTCAACAGAAATAGAATCGGCCAATGTTACAGAAGGTTTGGAAACGAATTGGTCGGTTTCCAGATTATGCACAAGGTTGGCGCTGCCTTCCGCCTGAACGGCTACGAGGATGGGCATCCGGTCAGTGATTCCAAGCATTAGCAGTTCTTCGAAGCCTTTACATACGCCTGAAAAGATAACTCCATCCCCAACGGGAATAAATATCCGATCGGGAACCCTTTGTCCAAGATCGCTATAGATTTCAAAGGATACTGTTTTCTTTCCTTCAATGGTAAGGGGATTATAGGCTGTATTGCGGTTGTACCAGCCATATTTTTCCGACAGTTTCACACTAAGGTCGAAGGCTTCATCATAAGTTCCATTCACGGGTATAAGGGTAGCGCCGTACATTAGAACCTGCGTAAGTTTTGCGACAGGCGCAGTTGCAGGAACCACTATCACAGCCTTTTGTCGCTGAGATGCACATATTCCCGCCAGAGACGATCCTGCGTTACCGGTTGAAGCCGCCACCAGCATTTCAATACCGTGTTCCTTTGCCCATGCCGAAACAAGCGCCGACGCCCTGTCTTTAAAGGAAAAGGTTGGATTCTGCGAATCATCCTTCAGAAATAATTCAAACTTTTCAATCCCTTCAATCTTTTCAATCTTCTCAATCTTCTCAATCTTCTCAATCTTCTCAATCTCCTCAATCTCCCCAATCTCCCCAATCTCCCCAATCTCCTCAATCTCCTCAATCTTCTCAATCTTCTCAATCCCATACAACGGCGTTCCTCCTATTCTCAACTTTGGCCAGTTGCGAAAGCTAACTATCGGAAGCAATGGCAGGAAATGATCTTCCTGTAATGCCGCAAACAGGCGATCGCGGGAAGTAGTTCCACGGATGAAGGAATAATCATAGATAGTTTTCAAAACTCCGCGCGGAGGCTGACCGGGTTGATTAATCTTTTCACAGGCAGGGCAAAGGTAGATTAGTTCATCGCCTGGATATTCAGCTTTGCAATCAATACATTCGAAGTGGAATTTTTCGGACATTTTCTTGATTTCTATCTTGATTTTATCTTCATAATTTAAAGCAATTAAGAGCCTACTACGAAAACTAAGAAAAATTTGGCTAAAGCCAACTAAGGAGCTGATTATCAATTGCCACGACCTTAAGGTCGTGGCAATTCAAGTTGCTGACATTCCGGGCTTTAGCCAAACTTTATTTTTTTCACTACTTTTCGGAGTGGACTCAATTAAGCAATCACTCCGAAATATAAAATGCCAGAGCCGCATAGAAAGCTGAAGCCGCAATCAGATCATTCACGGGAACCTTTTCATCTGGCGCGTGCGCCAACACTTCGTTGCCGGGACCAAAGCCGATACAGGGAATTCCGTAGTAGCCATTGATGGTAACGCCATTTGTGGAGAATGTCCATTTATCAGTGATGGGCTCTTTTCCGAAGATGCCGGCAAAGGCTTCCTGAGCGCGGATCACAAATGGATGATCCTCTTCGATCTTCCAGGTGGGATAGTATTTTTCCATACCGTAACGAAGTCCGGTATAGGCAGTTTCCTCATATTGCAAAACAGTTACCTCGCCATCCATTTCCTTTACAATTTCGCGGATTTCAGCTACTGCCGATTCCTTTGTTTCACCCCAGGTGAGACGGCGATCGAGGTGGATACGGGCATAATCGGCAACGGCGCAAAGCGATGGGCTTCCTGAAACAAATTCAGAGATAGTAACGCTGCCTTTTCCGAGGAAATCATCGGATTTCAAACGGTCATTCAGTTTTTCAATCTCAAGGCATGCGCGGGAAGCGATATAGATAGCATTTTTCCCGCGTTCGGGGGCAGATCCGTGGGAGGAAATTCCCCGGAACGAAACCTGGATTTCCATCCTGCCGCGTTGCCCGCGGTAAATATTCAGATTGGTGGGTTCGGTAATTACAACCCAATCGGGACGGATTTTCTCCTCTTCAACAATATACTTCCAGCAAAGACCGTCGCAATCCTCTTCCATTACAGTGCCTGTGAAGTAAATAGTGAGATCGCTATCGAAAGCCATCTTCTTCAGAATGAGTCCGGCGGTGACGAATGCAGCAGGTCCGCCTTTTTGGTCAACTGTGCCGCGACCATGCACAAAGCCATCTCTGATTTCTCCCGAAAATGGATCAAAACTCCAGTTGGCGAGGTTTCCGGTATCCACTGTGTCAATATGTCCGTCGAAAACAAGGATTTTTTTTCCGTTCCCAATACGCCCGATAACATTACCAAGTTTATCAATACGAACTTCATCGAATCCTGCATCACGCATCTGACGCGCCAGAACTTCGGCAACATCCTTTTCGCCTGCGCTCAATGAACGGGTTTTCACCAGTTCCGAGAGGTTGCCGGAAGTGTAGTCAGCGTAGTTTTCAGCCAATTCATTAATTTTTAATAGAATTTCTTCCACGGGTAATTGATTTATAAGTTAAAACTTTTCGCAAAATTACAAAGTTTTAACCTCTGTTTTTGAGCCTGCTCCGAAAAGGAAACAATTTGGACTAAAGTCCAGTAACTATCTGTTTATCAATTGCCACAACCTTAAGGTCGTGGCAATTCAAGTTGCTGTTATCCCCGGCTCGTAGTCAAACTTTGATTTTTCTAACCACTTTTCGGAGCGGGTTCAAATTTCAAGGAAAAAAGAGAGAATCATGGTTTAAATAGGATTGAAAGCAGGGATTTGGGATTTGCCTTGGAATTTGCAATCAAAACGTCACAATATCCGCCGTTTGCAGTATAATCACAGGCGGGAAGCGTGAATTATTCCGGTTTCACACCATTTTGTTGAGCCAACCCTTCTATCCGCTTATAATCGTCGGGACGTTGCAATTGTTTGTATGCAAAGAGTAGCGCTTTGTAAGCGTCAACATAAAAAGGATTTACTTCAAGCGTTTTTTCCCATTTACTGATTGCCTCATCCGTGCGCGAGTGGTTAAAATAGAGTAATCCAAGGTTATAATAAGCGTGGTCATAATTTGGATTGACCCTGATTTCCTCAAGATATAATTTTTCAGCCTCTTCCGGACGATTTGTGTTCATACACACCAAACCAGTATTGCTGTTTGCCATTGGTTCGTAAGGATTAATCAGTATCGCTTTCCTGAACAAAGGTTCGGCTTTTTCAAGATCGCCCGACATATAATACATGGCTCCCAGGTTGTTGTAGTTAAAAGCATGGGATGGCGATGTTTCTACCGCATTTTGCCAGAAGGTAAAATTATCTCTGAAATGCCGGGTGTGAAGAAAAGTAAGGACGCTGAAAAGTATTGCGACGCCAGCCAACGCAGTAACCGGTATCAGTTTGAAAAAAATCGTTTTATTTACCGGATTACATGACATAAAAATAAATAAGATTCCAATTAGGGAAAGATAACTGCGATGCTCCGAGAAGTTGGAAATCTGATTGTTGACCGACACAAACGATGGAACCAGGAATACCATAAACCAGATGACGCCAAAAAAATAATAAAACCATTGCTTTGGTTTGGTTATCACCATGAGCGCTATAAGCAGAATGGTTGCAACTATACCCAGTAAGATTGATACTTTCATATCGGCAAAAATTGGGAATACCGACAGATCGAAAGGGAAAAGCGTTTTCCCGAGAAAGGGTATTACTGCAGGAATATTTTTAAAGACAGAGAAGATCTGCGCAGAAAAAGGAACCTCGCTTCCGCCGCCAAGCGCGTAGAACCTGATTACAGCCCAGATTAAAGTTAGAATAACCCAGGCAGGCATGGCAATACTATATTTTTTCAGCGGCGTATGCATGATCCATAAGCCGTAAAACATGATCATCACCGGAAGCGCTATCGCGCTCTCCTTGGTGAAAAGCGCAATTAAAAAAAGTGACAAATGAAGTAGCAAATACTCATTTTTGCCGGTTTTTATGAATTTAAGCCAGAATAGAAATGAACTAAGGATAAAGATAGCCAGCAGGGTATCGTTGCGACCGGGAACCCATGCCACTGCCTGAGTTACCAGCGGGTGGACGAGGAACAGAAGAGCGAATAAAAATGACCTGACCCGGTCAAATCCAGTCTCGACAAAAAACAGGAAAAGCAAAAAGGTAGCGAGTATATGGAAAACGATGTTTGAAAAGTGGAACATGGCAAAGTTTCCTTTCCCAATCATCGCATCGGCAATAAAGGAGAGGGTTAACACAGGCCTGTAATAATATCCATTACCTGATCCGGAGTGAAAAACATCCTCGCTAAAGGCTTTTTTTATAAATGAGCTTTCGCCGAGCTTATCGAGGTTGTTCAGGATGAGGGTTTGATCATCAAGGTAAGTGTAATTGAAATTAATAGATTGCCCAAATAAAATGAATGCTACGATTGCGAACCAAAGAAGAGGAAAACCCATTCTAAGCAACTGCGGACTCTCGCCCAAACTGTCATTAAATTTTTGTTGATGGAACTTGCCAGTATTACCGGATCTCTCTTTGGTTTTTGCTTTTACCATGGTGTGATTTTTTACTGCCGGACTAATGCTACCGGCTAACAGTATGCAAATGTAAACTGAAAAGTCTCTAATTTCACTATTTCACCGTTCCTTCAGCCAAACCTACCATTCAATAATTCGCGCCTGCCGTTCACTCATTCCATGAATAAAGTGTATTTTTAAAATCGCAATTTTGATATTATGAAACAATATTCTGCAATTATTATTGACGATGAGAAGAATGTCAGGGGAGCGCTGGAACTTCTTCTGAAGCGCTATTGCCCAATGATTAAGGTATTGGGATTGGCTGCGTCTGCTGAGGAAGGGCGGGAATTGTTGAAACTTCATGCGGTTGATTTTATCTTTCTCGACATCAGCATGCCAAAAGAGGATGGTTTCGCATTTCTACGGTCAATCGAAAAGGAGAAATTCGGGGTAATATTTACAACAGCTTACGAGGAGTATGCTTTGCGCGCTTTAAGAGCCAACGCGATAGACTACCTTCTTAAACCCATTAATTATCTTGAATTATGTGAAGCGGTTGATAAAGCCATTCAGTACCATGAACTCAGGATGAACAAGTCGGAATTCCTTTCAATTTACAGAGAATCGTTGAACAATCTTCCTGAACAGATCCATCAGGAATACCGGGCAATTGAAAAAATTACCGTGGCTGAGCAGTTTGGTTTCAGGATGGTTAAGGTAGCCGAGATCATGTATTTGCAAGCCGACAGCAACTATACCATCATTCATCTGTCGGGGCTGAATAAAATCGTTGCTACCCGCACCTTGAGCGATTTTGAGAAACTTCTCGACACTCCGGTATTTTTCAGGATTCACAAATCAACTATTATCAATATGAACTTCCTTCGCGCCTATTCAAGTTACGAGGGAAACTTTGCCGAATTGAACGATGGCACACAGTTGAGTATCTCGCGGCGAAAGGTGAATGAATTCAGGGAGGCGGTTAAACAATTTTCAAAATCAATTGAATAGCGTGAACTAATAGTAGGTTGTTTCATATTATTTTACCTTTGTCATGGAAGTTGAAATGTCTAATTTGATCCGATATGAAAAAAGCGCCTAAACGACAAGAAATTGATTTCAGCGTTGTGATTGAAAAAAGCGACGATGGCTGGTATGTTGGTCAGATCCCTGAAATGCCGGAAGTAATTTCGCAGGGAAAAACTATTGAAGAACTCAAGGAAAATCTATTGGATGCTTTAAACCTGGTCATGTCAACAAATCGGGAGACTACTCTCCAGGACTATGCCGGTCGAAAAATCATAAAAAGGAAACTAAATCCGGCATTATGAAAAGGGGTAATTTCCTTAAACACCTGAATACAAATGGCTGCACTTTGTTGCGCGAAGGAGCCAAACATACAATCTATTTAAATCCCGAAAACCAAAAGCAATCAACAGTAGGAAGGCATCAGGAACTTTCAAATCTTCTTTGTAAAAAAATCTGCAAGCAGCTTGACATTCCTTCAATTTGATCAATTACAGGAAAACCAATACCAATGGAAACCTTGAAATTGAGAGAATGTTTGTTTTGTCTTTTATTAATTCTTTCAGCGGCTTGTTCTTTATTGACCGCGCAAAATCCTTACATTCATCAATACACCACCCAGGACGGGCTTCCATCCAACACGGTGTATTACATCTTTCAGGACAGTAAGAAGTTCATCTGGTTTGCCACTGATGCAGGTGTTTCGCGCTATGATGGAACAAACTTTACCAACTTCAGAAAAAAAGATGGCTTGAGCAGCAATGAGGTAATCCGAATCAAAGAGGATTCTTTCGGAAGAATTTGGTTCTTCAACATTAATTCAGACCTCGATTTCTTTTATCAAAACAAAATTTTTAATAAAACAAACGCATCGTTTCTAACCGCCATAAAAAACAAAATTTTTTTTATTGATTTCTACCAGGATAAGGGGAAGGTAATTTATTTCTACAACAAACAGTTTGAAATATATTCGTTGGACCCCCAAAACAGGGTAAAAAAGTGCGGATTGGATGAAGAGCTTACGAGTCGCCAGATGGCTAATCAAAACAAAGATTTTGGATTGAGATATTTATGCAAGGATTCGACAGGTGAACTGATTGCATGGACACGAAAGGGGATATTCAAATTCACCAGTTCTTATAAAGGCAGAACAAAACTGGTTGAACCCACAGAGATTTGGAAGGTTTTTCCAGGACGGGGCAATTATTATTATGTTTCCGCATATAAGAACGGGATATTTAAAATTTCCGGTAATTTTCAGTTCACGCCAATATTTCCACATGTTCAAACGGCTCCTTTCAATATCGGAATAAATTCCATTTTTGAAGATACCGGCAGGTTTTTATGGATTGTTACTTTTGGTCAGGGCGTCTTTTGCCTCCGTGGCAATCAGCTCGTCAGGCATTATGAAATCGAACAGGGTCAGGCGATCACCGAGGACAACGAAGGCAATATCTGGATAAGCTCAATGAAAGATGGAGTGTATAAGATCAGTCCGTACAATAATGCCCACATGCATTATGAAACCTCTTTATTCGGAAATATGGGTATAGCAGCTATGGACGCCAACCTGCCCAACGGGTTATGGTTCACGAATGGCAAAGCGGTTTACCTTTTGAAAAACCATGATTTTTACACCCTGGACTATCATAGTAAAACTATTTCTTTTAGCGATGTGTGCCAGTTGAAAAACAATACCTTAATTGTCGGGGAGAAGGGTTCCTGGTATTTTGCTTTTGATGGTATTTCGATGGATTTTGCAACAAAGCAGATTTCGTATAAAACATTCGCCCGCACGGCGTACCTTGGAAAAAAACTCACAATCAATCAAAAAGAGGATAAAATAATAAATTTTTTCGGAGGATCAACCTTATTCATATACAGCGGCAATCAAATTTTTCGAAACTTTAAAGAGGTAAATATCAGCGATTTTATTTACAATACATTTTACGATCTGCGGGGTGATCTCATTATCAATGCACGAAAAAATTTTATCTACCGCAACGAAAAAATTTTACCGTACACGAGGTTAGCGCATTTCGACAACAAAATTATCACCGATTACCTTATTATAAATGATTCAACCGAATTGTTCAGAATAGAAGGCGATAGCATCTATCTTTGTTGCCGGAACAAATTTTATAATCTGTCGGACGCATTCAGCCACCCGATTGACCGTCAGGTGAAAAATATCGCCTCCCATAAGGCTGCCTTATATTTGTCCACTGTCGGAAATGTCTATAAGTGTGAAAATCCTTTGGATGTATTCAGGAACAGAAAGGTACGACTTCGGCTACTCGACGTCAATTTCAGGAATATTCATGAGGTATTGGTATTCAACGATTCTCTGTACATTGCCTCTGACGATGGGCTGACAATCATTCCGGAGGCTCAGGTTGAAAAAATGAACACAAGCATTCCCATCCCATACATACGTTCGGTAAGTGTAAATGACCAGGAGACAGATCCGGGAACCCCTGGTTTAACAATAAGGGGCAGCGCTAAGATCGCTTTTTCATTTGGATGCATCAATTATTCTTCAGCGCCTGTATTATATGCCTACAAACTCGACGGAATGGATAGCGCATGGACAACTGCGACTAACAGAGCCGTGGTTTATCAAAATTTAACTGCCGGGAATTATACTTTTCTGCTGAAGGTAGGGAAATCCACCTCTGAATGGAGCGGCGCGGTTGCCTGTCCTGTTCACATCAAGGCTTCAATATGGCAGCATCCGCTGTTTTTTTTATTTCTCGCTATTTTTGCTTTGATGGTAATTTCACTTTTTATCATGCGACGAAAAAACAATCAAATGAAGAGGCAGGAGCTCGATCATCACCTCGTAACTCTCGAATTGAAATCGTTGCAATCAATGATGAACCCACATTTTATCTTCAACGCTATGGGATCCATCCAAAATTTTCTACTTCTGAACAAAACCGGCGAGGCAGGGCTCTATCTTTCGCAATTTGCCCGGTTGATCCGGCAAAACATGAATGCCATCAACGCCGCCATGATCAATCTCGATGAGGAGGTTGACCGTCTGAGGAATTATCTCGACCTTGAAAAACTCAGGATGGAGAATAAATTTGATTACCGTATTGATGTTGATGAATCCATCGAAGCCGACGATATCCGGATTCCCTCAATGATCATCCAGCCGTTTGTTGAAAATTCGATCTGGCATGGCATGTCAGCTCTCGATTGCAAGGGAATGGTATCTGTTCACTTTTCTTTTGGCGATGAAAAGTCGTTGAAGGTAATCATTGAGGATAATGGAATTGGCATTAAAAAAGCGCAAAGCTATCAGAATAAAGGTGAAAAACATCTGAACCTCGGCATGGAGATGACCCGCAAACGGCTTGAACTGCTTGGCAGGAAGTACGCCGTAAAAACTCTGGTTGAATTTTCAGAAGCCCAACCTGGCAATGCAAATCCGGGAACAAGAGTCGAGCTGATTATTCCTTTTGTTTATTTCGATTCGGGAGTGTGATTTAATTTAATAAATGTGGCTAAACCCATTTATTAATCTCCGGCTAAAGATGGAGGCAATTCAACCCAATCCATATAACACATCCGGACAAAGATCAATCCCATTTTTCCAG
>JBAXRP010000095.1:0-14913 GCA_037131145.1 Bacteroidota bacterium | reverse complement strand
AGGTTCAAGGTTCAAGGTTCAAGGTTCAAGGTTCAAGGTTCAAGGTTCAAAATTCCAAATTCTTGTTTGCAACGCTTGTAAAACTATGACACTCTCTCGCTTTTCCCTGGAACTTGGAACTTGGAACTTGGAATTTTCAATCATGCAGTGTTATCCCATTAATAATACAGTAAAGATTTTTGGAAATTAAAACTGTATATAAATCGGCATTGCCGATCCAAGGGATTGAAAGTAAACGATAAGTAAAATCATTACGATTGCAATAAACAATTTTACCGGCACAGCGAGAAGTTGAATTTGCATTTTCAGGTTTTTCCAGATTTTTTCCGGGGCGAAATGAAACAGATAGCCTAAGGTTAGCATGATCATTGATGGATAATAGGAGGCGATAAATGCCGGAAATGCGCTGAAACCAAAATTGCCGACGATCTGCGAAAAAACAGTCAGACTCTCCTCCGGCGTGCGCATTCTGAAAAATACCCAACTACCCGATACGAATGAGAAAGTGAGTATAATCCCTACAAAGCGATGAAATTTGCGGGAAGTTGAGGTGCGATTTTGTCTGAATTTCCGCGTTGTAACGCTCCAGATTTTATGAACAGATAAAGCGGCGCCGTGCATCATTCCCCAGATGAGAAAGTTAATTCCGGCGCCATGCCATATCCCGCAGATAGTGAAAGTTATCATTGCGGCTACGGTGAAAATAATCAGATCGGTTCGGATAAATTTACCGGAAACAAGATATTCCCGTTTTACTGCCGATGAAAGCCGGAAAGCAACCGGCATAAATAGATAATCCCTGAGCCACGACGAGAGAGAGATATGCCAGCGACGCCAGAATTCCCCTATGTTCCACGCCTTGTATGGGAAATTGAAATTGAGGCTGATCCTGAATCCCATCCACCGGGCTAACCCGCGGGCAATGTCGGTATAACCGCTGAAATCGCAGTAGATTACCAATGAATAGCCCAACGCCGCTGCAAGATTTTCCATTCCGGTATATCGTTCGGGGGCGCTGAAAATATTCATTACAAGCTGGTGGTTAATGAAATCGCCGATCACCATTTTCTTAATCGCCCCTGACAGTATCAGCAAAAAGCCTTCGCCCACATCTTCCCGTGAAAGTTGAAATTGGCGTTTCAATTGAGGAATGATGTTCCCCGCCCTTTCAATTGGTCCCATCTGAACTGTTGGGAAAAAGGTAATGTATGAGAGATAAGTAACGAAAGAAGGTTCAGCGGCGATAACCCGCTTTTTTATATCGAGGATATAACTCAGATTGCAGAATGTATAAAATGATAGTCCGATTGGAAAGGCGATAGCGCCGATTTCAAAGTTGAAAGTTGTGAATATTTCAGATAACCTGATGTAAAAAGGGGTGTATTTGAAGAAGGCAAGCATTGCAATGTTGACTGTAATTCCTGATATCGCCAGCCATGTTCGATGATGTTTGGTTTTTGCTCTCTCAATGGCAATGCCGGTAAAATAAGAGAATCCTGCGGTAAAAAGGATGACGAGGATATAAATCCCGGCGCTTTTATAATAGAACCAAAGAGAAAAGAAAAGTATGACGGCAATCCTGCGGCGCGGGTTTGTGGCGGCAAAGGTGTAAGCGAGCAGGAAAAGAAAAATAAATACCACAAAAAAACCGTCGGTGAAGAACAAGGGTTTTCCTGGAATATAGAGAGAAGAAGAGATTATCCAGTCAAAAACAGATGATGGTGAAAGATTAAACGTGGTCATCAGGGGTTTTTGTAATTTTTATAGCTTTGATTAATCGCTTCAAGCAAAAACATGCCCTGAATGCCATATCCTTTGGATGTAAAATGGATATAACGTTTGTCTGTCATCTTTTTTGATTTCCATTTTGCCATTGCAGTGGCGCCGCCCATTATGCTGAACCAATCCCAGTAGGTCATGGAGTTGGCGCTGGCATAATCGCGAAGGATAATACTTACGGTATCGGCTACAGGATTGGGTACCCATGATGTTCTTCTTTTTTTTCGGATGGATTTGTAAATACCGGGCGGGGTGGTGAACATTATCGCGGCTTTAATTCCGGCATTTCTTATATTCAACATCAGACTGTCAATGGTTGCCTTGAAGGTTTCCGGTTCAAAAGTTTTATAGCTTGCCGCTTCATTTGTTCCCAATGAGAAAATCAGCAGGTTGGGATTAAGCTGCACAAGTTGCTCGACAAAATGTTCCGAGCGCAGATAATTGGCAAAGGTGGCGCCGTTTACTCCGATGGTATGGACAATCACGCCAGGGGCTTCACTTTGCAGGCTCATTCCGTAGAAGGTGGCAGAAAGTAATGAATCATTTTTCCGTATTCCCCTGATTCGAATTTTCTCAGGATGATCTTCGAGACGAAAAGTTGTCGAGTTGTCTTTCAGGGAGTCAATAACAGGGTAGGGGAGACCGTTGATTTCGTTGATTATTGAAAAAGCTAAAGAGTTGTTGCGCGGGGCGTGAAAAACTGTAATCTGAGAAGCTCCGTTTCCAAAAACTTCGGGAGATGTGAATTCAACGGTAAAAGATGGAGATGTTTGATTTGACCAGAGGGTAAATCCGGAAATCCCTGTTGGCAGAGTTCCATGAATGTCGGCGCTGCGGCTGGCAATCCAGGGAGTATCTGCAACGGTCAGGTAGCCTGGCGGTCCGTTGCTTTTTGCCACCCGGTACGGAAAAATGATTCCTATTCCTGCATTGCCAAATTGCTCCTGTAGTCCGACGCGTAATGGTTGGGTGATGTATCCTGCCTGAACGTGTGAGTCGCCGATATGAACCACAACAACCTGACCTTTATCTCTAAGTTCGGTTTTTTCAAGTTTTTGGAAAAAGGGAATCAGCGAAGTTAAATCGCCGCAAATATTGTTTTTTTCGGGCATTAAAAACGGGTAAAGCAGTTTCAGAGAGTCATAAGCTGGCAACTGTTCTGATTTATGCAATGTATCCTGCGCCGGAGATAGAACCGGGAGGATAAGCGCGAATAGAAGAATCAGATATTTGAATTGGTGTTTCATAACGGCTTAAAGGGTAACTTGGCGGTGATTGAATCGTGTGGCTGCTGAAACTGATAAAAGCCGGTCATCAGGTATTGATAAATCAGTTCGGCAATACGTCCGGCGCCCGACCCGTTTGGATGAGTATAATCATCGCCGGCAAGTTTGGTTTTTCCCTCAACCCAGTTTCTCATGCTGTTAACGCCGCCCATTGCGTCGAAAAGGTTGAAGAAGGCTACCTGCTCATAGTCGGCAACGCGTTTCTGAAGTCGGATAAAATCAGGTAATTCAGCGGGAGTAAAATATTCGCCGCAGATAAGCGCCGCGCGATCGGGCATACTTATTACCAATATCGGAATTCCCGGCGACGATGCTTTTACATGGCTGATCACGCTTCGCATGGCTTGTTCATACCAGTTATAATCCGCCACGCCGGGGGTAAAAACATTTAATCCGTAGTGAATGATGATTAGCTTGTTACGAAGATTGGCATTGAATCCTGAAAAGATACTTACCGGAATTTGTCGCAGCGGAAGCCCTGAATTACCTCTGAAGGCATAATTATCAACATAAACTCCGGTACCATTTTCAAAATTGACGCCGTAAATTATTGCAGGTTCAGGGGTGATAATTTTCAGATTAAAAACCGAAAAGGCGGTATCGGGTTTTATCATGAAAGATGCGACGGCGGCGGCAGATGGAAAAACAATATCGTTTTTAAGCGAATCCGTCATCACCGATGCGGTAAAAGTATTCCGTCCTCCGTAGAGGATTGTTCCCTGATGAAACCTTCCATATCCCTGTTCCGATCTGAAAGTAACCTCGGCTCCTTTCTGGGTTTCGAATACATATCCTGAAAGTCCGGGGAATATATCATGCTGAATGCCGGATTTCATAAATGAATAGACTTTCCATTCATCGTTGAAATGTTGTATGATGGTAGTTCTGAAACCGGGTTGCGGCGACGTTACAGGAATGAAACCGATTCCATTGCCGCCAAACCGTTTCTGAAGTCGTCGGCGCAACGGGTGAGTAACGAGGTCGCCTTCAATCATTGAATCGCCGAAATAGGCAATGTGAATTGTAGTATTATCGGTAGGAATCTGTTGAAGCGATTCAAAAAAAGGGTCCATGCCGATATACGTATTCATGCCGACGCCTGAATCAGGCTCGGCTTTTTTCAAACTATCCCCTGATAATTTGATCGTGACGGGCGGAGTGATTTCTTTGGGTTGAATCTTTTGACGGACTTGAATTACTACCGGCTGCGCCGTAAAAACCTGGTTTCGGATAATGAGAAAAACCAACAGGAAAATTCCTGTGACAGCGGTAATCAGAAGTGGTTCAAGTGAGGGGTTTCTCATGCCTGCCGAAAGCGCTTCAAAGCGTTTGTAAAAGGGGGCAAAGGTATGATATTAGTTTGTTGGTTTCAGGTTCAAGGTTACATCTGAACCAGGGCGTACTTTTCGATTTTCGCGTTGAGCGTTGGGCGGGTGATATCGAGAACTCTTGAAGCCTCAACTTTATTCCATCTCATTTCGTTAAGAATTCGTTCTATATGGTATTTCTCAACATCGGCAAGCGACCTGAACTGTTTCATGGGCGCCAGTTCGGCAACAGCGCCAGGTTGTTGTTGTTGTTGTTGTTGCTGCTGCTGGCGGATATTTAATGTGATGCTGTCTTTATCGAGTACATCATTTTTTGACATCACAATTGCCTGTAAGATCGTATTCTCTAGTTCCCGCACATTGCCCTGCCAGTCGTGCGACTGTAATAAGTCAAGTACGCCATCGCCGATCTTTACGACATTTTTATTGAACCGCTTATTGAGTTTATGAAGAAAATGAACCACGAGATCTCGGATATCTTCTTTTCGTTCACGCAGAGGAGGTAAATCAATAGTGAATACCTTTAGCCTGTAATATAAATCCTCACGGAATTTACCCTCTTTAATCAGTCCTTCAAGATTCCGGTTGGTGGCTGCGATGATGCGTGCATTCATAGGAATGGTTTCTTCGCCGCCCACTTTTTCGAACTCCAGTTCCTGAATCACCCGAAGCAGTTTAACCTGAGTGTTTTGTGATATTTCCGAAATTTCGTCGAGAAAGATCGTTCCGTCCCCGGCAAGTTCAAATTTTCCCTTCTTATCGCGGATTGAGCCGGTAAAAGAACCTTTTACGTGTCCAAATAATTCACTCTCAAGCAGCGATTCAGTAAGAGTGCTGCAATTAACAATAACCAGCGGACTGTTTCGGGTAATACCGGCATAATGAATTAACTTGGCTATCAGCTCCTTACCAGTTCCGGTGTCGCCCTGTATCAACACATTGACTTTGTTAAGTGAAATCCTGCCTATGTTTTTGAAAATCTCCTTCATCGCAGGGGTTTTACCAACAAGTATATTATCATCGAGCATATTTGAGCTACTCGCTGTGTTATAGATTACCTCATTGAGGCTGTTGCTTAGTCGCACAGAGTTGAGCGCATTATGAACCGTAATTTTTAGTTGTGTTGCGTTAAATGGTTTTTCGAGATAATCGAAAGCGCCAACCTGAATTGATTTGATTGTAAGAGCCACGTCGCCAAAAGCTGTGAGAAGAATAACCGGCAGCCTGGCGTTGATCTTGTGAGCTTCCGACAGAACTTCCAAACCATTCATTCCGGGCATACGGAAGTCGGTGAGGACAATGTCCGGACGCTCGCTTTTGACCAACTGAATACCTTTTTCACCATCTTCAGCCTCAATGGTTATATAGCCTTCTTTGCTAAGCAATTGCCGCAGCATAACCCGGTTTACCTGCTCATCGTCAATAATTAATATTTTTTCCATATAATCGGTATTTGGAAGGTTACTTCAAAATTTTTCTATACAAATATAGACTATAATTGTTAAATGTGTAAAAAAATATTACAACTTTTGATTTTCCGACCTCGTTCAGGACTCCAGGTTTACAGTCTGGAATTTGCGATTTGAATTATTCGGGTTAATGATTTGACGCCAATTCGTTTTGAAGTTTCTTTTTAAACATCACGGCAGTTTTACTGCCAATATACTTGATTACTTCTCTGCTTTCAACTATCTCCCCGTTGGCTTCCCGGTAAACATCTTTCACCATTGCGTCAATAACAAGTTTTATGCTTTCAACATTTATTCCCTGGGGTAGTTTATCTAAAACGTGTTTTAGTCTCATTTCAGTTACCCATTCTTCTGCGATGGCTCTTGCATCTTCAAGTATCTTCAAATTTCCAGGGTTTACCGCCCTTGGCGTTTTTGTTTCATTAAATTCATCTCTCTTGTGTTTTGCAATCACTCTTCCACCGTTGTTTGTTGTAAATTCCAGCAATGGTTTCAAAACGACGCCTTCTCTCATTTTACCTTCGCCGCAGCCGTTCCGAATTGCCTGAACAGAATATTTGTCTCTTTCAGCATCCAGCGCCGTCAAGTCAGTTGAAACTTTTACATAATCAACAAACTCAATATTCAATGATTTACAAACCTCTTCTGCATTTGGCACATTAAGCCACAGTTTCTCCACCTGCACATCAAAAGCGATGAACTTTAATTCATTGCCGTAAGTATGCCTCATTCCCTGCTGTTTACCGCCGTATGCCTCGCCGTAGATTATTGCATTTGATGTAGCAAATTTTTCTGAAAGCCTCGTAAATAAAAATTCTGTATCGAATAATGATACAAACTTTTCGTGGTTTTCACCACCCGGAAAAAAAATCAATTCCTGTTCCTTACAGTTCCAGATTATGTACGCTGATGTGCCGTGAATTTTCTCCATCGCATAACACTCTTTGAACAATAAAATAGTTTGATTTTTGTATAGGTTGTCTATGTGTAGGTATCCCATAGTTATATGTTTTAATTAATTTGATGGTTCTTTACCAATAACTTCAACTGATTTTATTAGAAAATCCGTTACATCTTGACTAATTTTCCTGTGGCCGATTTATCCCTGGCGCTTATCCTTATATAATAGATCCCTGCCGGTGAAGATTCGATACTGAATGTACTTCGCTTTTCCTTGCACATCACCGTTTTCAGAATCTTCTCTCCATGCGAACCAAAGATTTCAACCTGCGCCTGAGCCGGGTTTTCCATATCCGAAAGTTCGAGGGTGAAGGCGCCAGAGGTTGGGTTGGGGTAAAGTTTGAACCATGATTTCTCAGTCTCGAATAGAGTCTCATTTGCCCCCGAAATAACTGCCGATTCCGAGCGAGTTTCGACCGGACAATATTCGGCTGTGGAGGTGATGTATCCGTGCAATTTTCCTCCCGGGTTTACGTGTATTCCTGGTATTAAATGAATGGACGCCCCGGCAATCATTGTCGCCTCGCCGCCTGTTTCCACCGTCAAATCAGATACTGAAATGGCGTTAAACGCATTAAAACAAGCTACTTCTCCGAAAGGAATGGTCGCGTTTGTGATTGTCAGATTCTCCGTTACGGAAAGATCCTTTCCGATGATGAACTGACTGAATCCTGTAATTCCATTAAATGTTACCTGATTGGCGGCTGCATTAACCACGGTTGCCGATTCTGCCAAACTCCAAATTGTATCGGCTGTGCCGCCCCTGGTATAGAGTTTTATTACTGACGGATTATTTTGGTCATACGTGGTCAGGTCTTCGTTGAGCGTAAAGGTAAGGTTGGCGTTAAACGCGCCGGTTCCATATTTATTTACAACCCAGTACTGTGAATCAAACACCTTATAAATCCCATCCGGGATAATATTTGCGGTAGTGTCAATACGTGTAACCGAAATGCTGTCAATACCGGTTTTTGAAATAAAATTCATTCCGATTCCGGTCAAAGGGAAGTTTACGGCGCCTGTTGAGCCGATAATCTGTGAATTGCTTACTCCTGCTCCAAACGGGATTGTTGACCCAATCCATTCATCTCCGGAAATATTGGCAAGAGTTCCTGTAAGACCTCCTGCAACATCAATAACCGTGAGTCCGGAGCCTTCATTAAACTGCCAGTAGTTCTTCAGTCCTGCTTCATGTCCGGATAAAACAAGGCACATGTTCTCCCTGATTTCTTCGGCGGTGCGGGCATAATTCCAAATACGGACTTCATCAATCTTTCCATTCATAGATTCAGTGGAATGACTAAACTGGAAATTCCCATTCGGCGGGTACAATCCTCCGGTAGTCGAGGCGCTTTTAATCAATTTACCGTTCAGATAAAGTTTCATCACAGTCCCGTTATAAGTCCCGGCAATATGCATCCATTCATCCGTTGTCAGAACGCTATCAACGCGCAGTCCATAACCAGACCCGTTTGCCTTTTTAATGTAAAAATGCAATTCATGGTAGCCGCCGTAAATAGTTCCGTCGAAACGTAACACAGCAACCTCCGGATTAATACTGACATACCGCTGCACAAAACCGGGAAGGGAATTATGATAAACCCAGGCTTCAATGGTAATTGCAGTCATGGTGGAATCTATTCCCGTTCCTGAGATATTGTTGTTGGCGCCATTAAATTTGATGGCAGTTCCGGGGTAATTGTCCGGACGCGGGAACTTCCGGCAAACCATGAATTGGCTGAAGCCAGATATTCCGTTAAAGTTTGCCTGATTTGTTGAAGCGTTTACCAACGCTGCTGAATCCAGAAAAATCCAATTTGAGTCGGAAGTGTTGTTTCTTGAATACAGTGCGATAGAGGATGGATTGGTAGCATCGCTGCCTGTCAAATCTTCCTTTGTGGTAAAAACGAGATTTGCATTAAAAGTTCCGCAGCCATATTGATGAACCGCCCAATACTGGCGTTCGAAAGGCCAGTTTTGACCAGTGGGATTGATATTCGGCATTGAATCTATGCGGGAAACAACAACCTGATCGCTACCGGTTTTTGCGGTAAAGTTCATGGATATTCCTGTTCCCGGAAAAGCAACGAGTCCGGCGCCGTTTACTTCATTGGTGAAACTTGAACCTCCGCCAGCGGGAATTGTGGATTTGTTCCAGTCGGAAGGAATGAAGTAATGTAAGCTGCCATTATTTCCGTGTATTTTATCAGCAGTAACAGTTCCGGCGCCTTCATTGAACTGCCAGTAACTCACCAGACCGGTATCATTTCCTTTCAGGGTGAGGTGGATATTTTCACGAATTTCCTGTTCACTCCTCACGACATTCCAGATACGCACTTCATCAATTTTACCCTTGAAATATCTGGGACCTGAAAGATAATCCACCCCGATGCTCAATGGATCGCTGTTTGAACTTATAACATCGGCTGTGCCGGTCAAAGTTTGGGAAACGCCGTTAACGTAGATAATTCTGGTTCCGTTGTTGTTTACTGCGGCAATGTGATACCATTTGCCTGCTTGCAGTATTCCCGGCGCCGTTGATACACCGTCAAAATTTAACCCTGTGTAAGGTGAAGCGCCGGTGAGACGAAGATAATATCCATTTGCCCCCGATGTCTGGTATTTACAGACAATCCCGCCGAGTCCGTTGAACCCTTCCGGATTTATCCAGGCTTCGATTGTATAATTATTGGTAAGGTCGAGTGAATTATTATCGGCAACTTCAACATATTTTGAAGAGCCATCGTAATGCAACGCTGTACCAGGTATGACGCTGATCACAAAACCCTCGGCGCGAACGTTAATTTTTGCAACCGGGTTTGCCGGGTCATTGCTTGCCACGCGCAAGGTATCATAAACCATGCCGTCAGAATTGGGATGATAGATTACCTTCAAATACTTTTGTTCGCCGGAGTGAATGGTCATCTGAGTAAATGAAAGCGTAAACTGGGAACAGGTATGGGAAATTCCGGAAATCATCAATGAATCGGTTCCCGGATTAGATATTAAAACAGAATCCGCGATCTCCAGTGTTGACGGAGTTCTGCTGAAAATGACGGAGTCGGGATTCAGGACGATTTTCGCAATCAATCCCTTCCCGATTGAAAACTGACTGAAACCTGAGATTCCGTGAAAAGAGATATTATTTTCAACAGCATTGGCGTTATCAGCGTGAGCGCAGAATATCCAGTTGTCTTCGGAAGCGCCTGGTCGTTTCAGCAATGCGATTCTTTGCAGATGGCTCGCATCATAAGCAGTAACATCTCCGCCGACGGCAAACTGAAGGTCGGCATTCAGCGAACCGCTGCCATATTTGTGAACTACCCAGTATTCTGGAGCGTAAGAAGTATCCACAACCGGCAGAATATTGGCATTGGTATCAATCCGCGTTACCACAATGGTATCTGTACCGATTTTTTGCGTTAAATTCATCTGAATGCCGGTTCCTGAAAAATCAACCGCACCTGTTGAAGCGATGATTTTCGTAACGCTGGTTCCGCCACCGGCTGGGATTGATGATGGCGCCCAGTTGCTGTTGTTCATGTTTTGGAGTATTCCGTCATGATTGCCGCCATGATCCTCCATGTGATTTCCTGATCCGTCGTTGAATTGCCAGTATCCGATCAGACCGGTGTCGCCTTCCGAAAGTGTCAGGTGCATGTTTTCACGAACTTGTTGAATAGTGCGGGCAACATTCCAAACGCGGATTTCATCCAGCCTGCCATTATAAAAACTACTCTGCCTGTTAAATGCGCCTATCGAAGGTAAATAACCGCTACCGGGATCAAAAAGTGGCAATGCCGGTATTTGAAGGGTTTGCATAAGACTTCCGTTGACAAATATCTTCAGAGAACCACTGTTTTCCCACACGCCGCACAAATGTTGCCATGTGTTTATTTCAGGGGCAGGCGAATAAACGGTGTACCAGTTATTGTTGCTGAGCTTTACGCCAAACCCGAATTTATTGCCAACGATAACAAAATTGAATTCCCCGTTATCGCCATGATAAAGGATTGATGAATTATTCAGGTTATCGGGATAAACCCACGCTTCAACCGTGAGCGCCGGCGGAGCGGAATTGTATAGGGGATCGATTTGCACATATTGACTTGTACCATTGAATAAAAGAGCGTCGCCTGCATAAGGATCGGGAATGAGTTTGTGCGGAACGCAAAACTGGCTGAACTGGTCAATATCGCCAAATGTCACCGTATTATTGGAAACACTTGCCGATAGTGAGTTTTCAACGAAAGTCCAACTGCTGTCAGAATTACTTCCGCGTTGATATAACCTGTTTGAAGTAAGGTTGGTCTCATCGCCGGATGTAATTTCCTGGAGAACATGAAAGGTCATATCAGCAATAACTGCCCCGCCTCCATAAGTTTCAACTATCCAATACTGGCTGAAAACCTTGTTTGCATCAGGCGGGTTAAGATTTGGTAGGGTATCGAGCCGGGAAACGACAATCGTATCTGTTGAGGATATTGAAGAAATATTCATAGCAAGATCGGTTCCCGTAAACGTCACATTGCCGATGGCGCTTACAATTTGCCGGGCGCTCATTCCGGTGGAAGCCGGAACGGTAGAGGGGACGAGGCATCCGGGAACATTCATGTTGCACAGGGTTCCATTGTTGCCGCCGGCATAGTCAACCACAGATGTTCCCGAAATCCCGTCAAACTGATGATACGCAACCAGCCCGGTTTGATTTACCGGTATCATCAAGTGCATATCTTCCCTGATTTGATCCACGGTTCGCGCGGTTTGCCAGATTCTCAGTTCATCCATTTGACCCAGGATTCCACTTCCGATAGTAACAGGCATGTTATTATGGACGATTGTTTCAGCCACATCCGAAATCCCTGGTTGCCCATTTATGTATATGGTGACATAAGCGTTTCCCGGAGTCAGGTTAAAAACTGCGGCAATGTGGTTCCAATGGTTTACCAAAAATGCACCGGTAGTTTGATAATAGCCAAAAACCGAATTCTGGTTGATTCCAAATTCAAGAATGGAGATCGCTTCATCATAAAACAACTGAACCTCCCATTCACCTCCTTTTTTTATAATTGAATGATAGCCGGCGCTCATGGAATCTGCCTTTAGCCAAAATTCGACAGTAAATGTGTTTGCGAAAATAAAGTGACTTTCATTGTCCAGAATAATTGAATCATTGGCTTGTGTAAAGTGAATTGCAGAACCTGCAAACAGCTCTTCGCCTCTTTCGGTTTCATACGCGCCCATTTCGATTCTACCATTCTGGATACGCGGATTGCCTGCCAGGTCATTTATACCGACTGCCCCTGTGGTTGTTGCCGGATCGCCGGTATTCAGGCATGGAGAAGTGGGCAGAATCTGATAAGGGAAGTTGCCTGCACTAACAAAAAGCGGATCCGAATTGATATTATTCTGATAAACCCCGGAATAATTGGTGTTATTTCCGCCAAAACCGGTTTTTCCACCTTCGATATCGCAGTAATAAAAATTTGGATTGCTCGTATTGTCGTAAAGGTAAACCTGATTTCCACCGTAATGAACAGCATGATTTCCGTATATGATATTGCTCCTGATTATTGGGTTTGAATTGGCTTCCAACCCCAGTCCGCCGGCAAAATTTTCGCCGGTATTGTTCCAAATAGTATTGTTGAGCATAAGCGGAGATGAGCTGGTGAATCCGACTCCCCCGCTTGCGGTTCCAGCATTATTATTGGCAATCAGGTTTTGGATCATCGAGGGGCTTGAATAGTTCAAATCAATCCCGGCTGAATATGCCGCCGAATTATTTGTGACCGTGTTATATGAAAAAACCGGATTTGAACCGCTTCCGAAAACTATCCCGCCGCCGACAGAAATTGAACAACCTGAAACGCTCGTGCCATTTTGTGTGATAGTGTTGTGGGATATCTCGCCGCCAACTCCGGTCAGGAAGAGGCCGCCTCCCCAAGAGCCATTGTTGTGTGCGAAGTAGTTCTCAGTTATGGCGACAGTGGAAGCATTTAAAGCCATTCCGCCTCCGCCTCCCTGACCAAAACAGTTCTCGGCTGTATTATAGCTGATTGTGTCATTATTCAGCGTAAGCGTTGACGAAGTCGCGTAAATACCGCCTCCCATGCATTGCGCCTGATTGTGTTCAATTGAATTGCCGGTAATATTGGCTGTGCAGGTATTCAAATAAATGGCTACTCCCGGTGCGGCTGATGCCGGATACGAGCAATCACCCTGGTTTGTCCGGTTATATGTTAACGCGTTTCCGTACATATTTATCGTGGAGTTGTGTCCTGATATAGCGCCGCCAATCTTCGCTTCATTGCCTGTAAACTGGCAATTCCGAAAGGTTTGGTGCGATGAAGTCAGGTACAAAGCGCCTCCCTCGTTGGTGGCAAAATTTTGCGAAAAGATGCAATCGGAAATCACCAGTTTGTTGAAGTTGTTCACATACACGGCGCCGCCATTAAAGTTGTCACCCCGGTTTGGCGCATTGCCATATTGGAACTTGCAAAAACTAAGCCTTGAGGTATCGTTGGTTGCCGCGACATTGGAAAAGGTCATTCCGCCCCAACCGGGCCACTGTGCTGCCGTTTTAAAAGTGATATAATTTTCTGAATCTCCTTCTGCCTGGATACGTCCGTTAACGGCAAATAAGTAATTACCCAGGAAATTTACCAGAACGCCTTTTCCGATTGTCAGGGTAACTCCATTATTTATAGTAACATTTCCGGTTATGTTCGCGGTATCGGCGCACCAGTAAGTGTTAGCTGTAACCGCCCCGGAAAATGAAAATTTCTGTATTTCCTGATATTCATAAGCGCCCATATCAATCCGGTCGTAGCAGATGGTTTTAATACGCGGATTGCCTGCCAAATCCAGTTCCGGAACATCCAGCCCTGTCATGTCGGGCTTTCCGGAATTGACGCAAGGAGAGGAGGGTTGCGGGCTGTAAGGATGATTTCCACTGCCGGTAAAAAGTGGATTTGTATTGAGATTATTCACATAATTGCCCACCTTGCCCGAACCGCCCAACCCTCCAAAACCGGCAATGCCTCCTTCCACAAGGCAATAATAGAAATCAACGTTATAACCATTGTCTGAAATGGCAACTTCGCTTCCCCTCGTGCTGACGTCATTATAAAAGATACAGTTTGTAAAAACAGGTCCGGAGTGATAATCAATAAATACTGCGCCACCCGAATAACCGGCATGGTTGCCTGAGAAGGTATTATTAGTAACCTGCGGGCTGGAGTTGTCAAAATAGATGCCCCCGCCATTGCCCCCTGTGCTGTTGTTGATAAAAAGATTGTCTGTGATTAATGGTGTAGAACTCTCCAGCGCGATGGCGCCGCCATTCGACGCTGAATTGTTTGCAAAAATATTGTTCCTGATAACCGGATTAGCTCCATTGCAATAGATGGCGCCACCTGAATAATCGGCCTCGTTATGATGGAAATTACAATTTGTAATCATAAGCTGGCTAAAATCCCACAAAGCAATGGCGCCGCCCCAGGAGTTATGGTAGTAATTCGTATTGGCTTTACTGTATGAAATAACGCAATAGGTTATTTTGGAAGTATCGTTGGTGGAAGGCGTACCGTCAAAAAGGATCCCGTCCCAACCGGTTGAATCAACCGCCGGGAAAAATTTAATTGAATCGGTACGGGTTCCCACGGCTAACAATCTCCCCTGAACCTGGAGTCCGATATGTCCTGTAAAGATCACATTGGTTCCGGGAAGGATGGTAAGAGTCGCCCCGTTATCAATATAAATTTCTGTTGAAATATTCACTGTTCCCGACCAGGTTGTATCCACTGTGATATGAATGCTGGCGGCGGCTTCAGTTACGAGTAGCACCAAACTGAAAAGAAGCGCTGTTGCTGATTTTTTGATGAAGTTTTTCATATTCTTTCGGGATTAGATAAACAAGAATGATTGATAAAAAGGATGCCGAAGGCATCAAATATTTATAGGAACAATGGGAATGACAAATCTTCGACCCCGAAGGGGTCGAACAGTTCTGGTATATCAAGTTCTATAAAGGTAAAATCCCTCCGGGATTCTGTTGCAAACCAATCTTTTCAATCTATAATCATGTCATCC
>JBAXRP010000094.1:0-14963 GCA_037131145.1 Bacteroidota bacterium | reverse complement strand
CTCAGAAAGGAATTCTGCTTGGGCATCAGGGAGCCGCCATTAAAAAATTGGGTACCGACGCCCGGAAAGATATTGAAGCGTTCCTCGGAAAACACATTTTTCTCGAACTGCGGGTTAAGGTTGCCAAAGACTGGCGGGAAGATGAGCGGGCGCTGAAGCGGTTCGGGTATGAATCAAGTTAAAGAATTGAATACCCGAATATTAGAACAATCGAAGAATTGAAGTTTGAAGTTTGGCATGAAACCACAATTTTTCGCTAAATTGCTTTTTCACAATTTTACCAAATAATCCATGACCAATATCATCGCAATAGTAGGCAGACCTAACGTTGGCAAATCAACTTTGTTTAACCGCCTGTGCGGAGGCAGGGAGGCTATTGTAGATCCCACAAGCGGCGTAACCCGCGACCGTCATTATGGTCATGGCGACTGGAATGGCAAAAATTATTCGGTGATTGATACCGGCGGTTATGTTGACCAATCGGATGATATTTTCGAAGATGAAATAAAAAAACAGGTAAAACTTGCCATTGACGAATCGGATGTTATCCTTTTTCTCGTTGATTCAAAGGAAGGGCTTACTTCGATGGATGAAGATGTTGCCCAAATGCTGCGCCGGTCAAAGAAACGTGTTCTGCTTGTTGCCAATAAGGTTGACAGCTATAAAAATGTGGATGATATCCATGTTTTTCATTCGTTGGGACTTGGGGATATTTATTCAATCGCCGCCACCAGCGGTAGTGGAACGGGTGATTTGATGGATGAAATTGTGCGGGATTTTCCGATGGTAACGGTAGAGACGCATAACAATTCGTCTGCACCTCAGCAGCAAGAAAACGATGCGCCTGCTGATTTACCAAAAATCGCAATCGTTGGTCGCCCGAATGCCGGAAAATCTTCGCTGGTCAATATCCTGCTGGGCAATGAACGAAACATAGTAACGCCAATTCCCGGAACAACAAGAGATTCGATTCATTCTCATTATCAGTATTACGGACTTGATTTCATTTTGATTGACACAGCCGGAATCCGAAAGAAAGCCAAAGTTACCGAAAATGTTGAGTTTTATTCGGTTATGCGCGCAATCCGCTCAATCGAAAGCAGCGATGTATGTATTTTGATGGTTGATGCCGAGCGTGGTTTTGAATCACAGGATTTGAACATTTTTTCGCTGATCGAGAAAAATCACAAAGGGATAGTTGTTCTGGTAAATAAATGGGATCTGATTGAAAAGGAGACAAATACTCATAAAACTTTTGAAGAAAATATTCGCGACCAGATAAAACCGTTCAGCGACGTCCCGGTAATTTTTACATCCGTAATTACAAAACAGCGGATATTTAAAGCTGTTGAAACTGCCGTACAGGTATTTAAAAACCGGTCGAAGAAGATTGGAACTTCGGTATTAAATGACTATATCCTCCCGATTATCAATGAAATGCCGCCTCCTGTCGCCAAAGGTAAATATGTGCGAATCAAATATGCAATGCAACTTCCGACAGCTTTTCCATCATTTGCCTTTTTTTGTAATCATCCCCAATACTTAAAGGAGCCCTACAAACGTTTTCTTGAGAATAAACTCCGGGAGAAATTTGATTTTACAGGTGTTCCAATGGAGATCTATTTCCGGCAAAAATAACCTGATGGATATCAACATTCGGATCGATAAATGGTTGTGGGCGGTTCGCTTGTTTAAAACACGCAGTCTTGCTTCCGAAGCATGCCGGTCGGCTAAGGTAAAAATCCTCGATCATGTGGTCAAACCTTCAAGGGAAATAAAAACCGGCGACGTGATTTCCATATCTTTTCCACCGATTGTGAAAACTGTTAAAGTATGCGCCGTTTCGGGAAACCGCGTTTCAGCAAAGTTAGTGTCGGGATTAATGGAAGATCTTACCCCGCCTGAAGAATATGAAAAACTGAAACGAAACCATGAAACGGAATTTGAATTCCGGCAACGTGGAATCGGACGACCAACCAAGCGCGAACGGCGGGAGATAGAATATCTTAAACGAACCCTCGACGAATGATGGGAGCTCGCATACCCTCATTGACCGAACTGGTCTTCGAGGGCAGAAATAAAGCTTATGGCGCTTATTATCTGCGAAAAAAATATTTCCGTAATTTATTGACTTCATTATTGACTGGCGTTGCGCTTATTGGTCTTCTTGTACTTCTTCCTTTTTTATATTATTATTTCGAACCGGCGCCACTGATTGATAGCGACTTTATGTATGAAGTTGAATATTACAGTATGAATATGCCGCCGGTTGATGAGATGAATAAGCTGGCAAATGCTTATTCAAAACCGATACAGGAATCGTCGCAAGTTCCTGTAGTATCTGATTCTATTAAGCCTGAAGAAGAGAAACCTATTGAAGAACCTCCTGAACAAAAACAGGTGGTGGAAAATGCCAGAGAGGATTCTGCTGCGAAAGCAGACGGCTCCGGATTGGGTTCAGGCGTTGGCGACGATACCGGACTTGCTGCCAACATTGATGTGTATCCCCGTTTTCCTGGAGGGGACCAGACGCGACTCTGGTTTTTGCGACAACATATCCGTTATCCTGATGAAGCGCTGAAAAATAAAATTCAAGGTGTTGTAATGGTAGTCTTTGTAGTCGAACTGGATGGTTCTCTAAGCCGGGTGGATGTGGTTAACCGCCTTGGCGGCGGTTGTGATGAAGAAGCAATTCGGGTAACTAAAACAATGCCGCCCTGGGAACCTGGCAAACGAAACGGGCAGAAAGTCAGGGTTATAGTTCGAATGCCCATTGTTTTTCGCATACCTGGACAGCCGAAGCCAGGGTAAAAAAAAAGCCACTCTTTCGGGTGGCTTTTTTTGTAATATCAGTTGCAGATATTTATTTCTTCTCAGGAGCTTTGGTATCTGTGGCAGTTTTCTTTGCATCTTTGGCACAGCAACTTTTAGCGTCTTTTGAATGGCTACAGGCTGCCTTGGTTTTGGCGTCGCATCCTGCTTTTTCTTCCTTCGAACATTCTTTTTTATCAGCGGGTTTTGCAACTTTATCCTGTTTTTGTGGAGTTTGTCCAAATGTTAATCCTGCAAACAGAACTACGGCTGAGAATAATAAAACGATTTTTTTCATGGTATTTGGGTTTTTAAAGTTTACACTAATTTAGAATGATGCAAAATTACAAGAATTTTTCATCTGTCAACATATAAATCTGTTAATAATTTGTTAAACCCCCAAAATGAGTATCATAGCGCATACCTATAAATGAAAAGCGATATCTTTTTTGAGAAACAGCTTATCAACCTCGAATTTATAGAGAATATCACAATATTCATCTTCAGCGGCAAGCGTACCCTTTGTATAAAACGCGGAAGCTCTGCATCCTCCGGCGCATGTTGAAACAAAAGGACAATTCTTGCATTTTGGGATGTTATATGATTTTACTCTTGCTTTGCCGCTCCTGCTTCGGTCAAAAATATCACTGAATTCTTCTTGAAGGATATTTCCGATAATAAATTCTTTTTCTCTCAGCAGATGACACGGATAAACATCTCCGTTCCAATCAAGATCAACTGTTGACCAGCCATTTCCGCAAACAAATTTACACCGAAGTTCCGAAAGGTTGTCACACGGTTTATCAGTAAATTCGGGCGTCGGAGAATTTAAAGAAAATTCTTTCCCTGCTTTTTCAAATGTTTGAATGATACATTCGCGTAAAGAGTCTGGCTTAAGATAGATATTTTGAACCTGATGTGAATGTGGAAATTTTCGCAAATGGTTGGGTGCAAAAAAACCGCCATTGCTGTAGCAAAAACGAGCGATATCATAAATTTCATGGAGATTGCCTTCATGAATTGTGGGGGCGATTGCAAAATTCACTTTGTTGTCGATCAATTTCATGATGCCTTGCATGGTATCATGAAATGTATCGCCTCTTGTAATTTTATGGATTTCAGGAGTTATGCCATCGAGGCTGGCTTGAACAAACCTGAGATTTTTAAATCCTTTAAGTTTCTTAGCGCAGGCATCGTCAATCAACAACGCATTTGTACCCAAAGTGAATTTCAACCCCGATTGATCAAGAGCGCCAAGTATTTTAAAAATTTCGGGATGAGTTAATGGTTCTCCTCCTGTAACAGCAATCCGGGCATTCGGATTATAATCCTTTATTTTTTGGATAATTGACGCCGCATCCTCACATTTCATCATAAAATCCGGGCTGCGTCGCTCATCGCCCACATAGCAATAGGCGCATGACAAATTGCAGTGGGTTGTAACTGTTAAATAAACCATTCCAAGCTTTTCATCCTCAGATTCCGGCAAACGGCTTCTAAACCAGCCTTGCTGCGCGAGTTTTTTTAAAAAGATTTCAGAAAAGTTTGAAATAGCTCCTTCATCACAACCAAAATCGGATAATAATGCTCGTAATTTTTTCCTGGGATCATCTGCCTCTGCCGAAAACAGAAATTTAAAGGCAATATATTCTGCCGGCGAAAAGAGACTTACCGCCCCGGTTTCGCTACAGCTTACGAGGTAATGATCCCGAATGATTTCGGTTTGAATATTCAATCCTTTGTTCACATGCCGGTTTTGGTGCAGTCAGGATTGCCATACCCTATTTCGCTACATCCTCCCGGAACGCCGGTCTTGCTACTTGCGCCAACTTGCCCAACGCTTCCACAATCACCGCCTCCGGATACCTGTTCCAATTCCTTGTTTGACAGGGTAAAATCAATTTTCTCAGGGTCAACGCCCAGTTCTTCTGCCATTTTGTTAGTGTCCATAAAATCTACGTTGTTAAGTAATGTTAAATTAACTGTGTTTCATAAAAGGAGATACAAACGTACATAAAAAATATTTTCAGTCAGTAATTCCAGATAGTTTCTATTAACAATAAATTAAAAACCATTTACCTGAAAGAATTCCGCAATTTTACCAACAATGAAGTTCACCTGACTTTTTCTAAGCGAATTATAAAACGGCAGTCGCAGGATTGTTGCTGAAAAGCGGTCGGTATTTGGAAGAATGCGTCCATCATGCTTATCGAGATAATAGTGGCTTGAATGTAGCGGCAGATAGTGAAATAGCGCGTGAATCCCTTGCTTTTTCAGATATTCAAGCAACCGATCGCGGGTTTCTGCGGATGAAACGGTAATATGGAACAAGTTGCCGTTTACCGTTGCAAAATCAGGAATCACCGGGCATTTCAATGGAACTTTCCCTTCCAGAGGTTTAAGAAGGTTATAGTAAGTCCACCAGAGTTTCTTTCGCTGGTTTTGAATTTTGTCAAACCTGATGATCTGTGTATATAAAAAGGCAGCCACGGCATCGGAAGGAAGATAAGAAGAGCCAATATCAACCCAGCCATATTTATCAACCTCTCCCCGGTAAAAAGCAGCCCGGTTAGTTCCTTTTTCCCAAATAATCTCGGCGCGACTGCCCTGATCGTGTTGGTTGATGATAAGCAGTCCACCCTCGCCGGAAATGATATTTTTTGTTTCATGAAATGAGAAGGTTCCGAAATCTCCGATAGAGCCGAGCGGACGACCTTTGTAATATGAATCAATAGCATGAGCGGCGTCTTCAACCACAAAAAGGTTGTGTCGGCGCGCAATCTCGATGATACGATCCATGTCGCAAGCTATTCCGCTGTAATGAACCACTACTATTGCCCTGGTTTTTGGCGTGACGAGTCTTTCGATTTCAGTTGGATCAATATTGGGAACATCAGGCAAAGTGTCGGCAAAAACCACTTTTGCTCCTCTTACAAGGAATGCATTGGCGGTTGACATAAAGGTAAACGATGGCATAATTACCTCATCGCCGTTACCGATTCTGCATAAAAGCGCCGACATTTCAAGCGCGTCGCTGCAGGATGTGGTCAGCAACACTTTTCTGAATCCGAAACGCTCTTCAAAAAACCGGTGACATTTTTTTGTAAACTTTCCATTTCCTGCAATGGTTCCCGACATAGCGCCACTGATGAGGCGCGAGAATGATGACCAGGGAATGAAGGGTTTGTTGAATGGGATTATCATTTTAAGTAGCGAGGTAGCTAAGTAGGGAAAAGTTGTTGAGTGAAAATAATCTTCTAATTTTGCTTACGAAATTAATCTATTTTTTTATTTCACGTCGTTTGGCAAAAAGAACATATCTGCGCGATATCCTCAGTTTTCTGGGCAGTAACCTTACGGTCACGTTCTGTAATCTTTCTATCGGTATTTTGCTCACCAGGATGCTTGGCGCCGCGGGATTCGGATTATACTCCTCAATCATCGTTGTTCCCATAATGATTATCGGATTTACCCAGCTTGGTATCCGGCGAAGCGCTATTTACCATATCGGCAATAAACTCATTCCTGAAGACCACATCGTTTCTGCATTGTTCATTCTCCTGCTTTATACAAGTACTCTCAGCATCATCATCTGTGGGTTCGTCTATTTTTTTTCCACAACACAACCATTTGATCCGCTGATAATAGCGCTGGTTTTGCTTACAATACCATTGTTGCTGTCAAATGTGTTTGCCGGCGGTATTTTTCTGGGAAAGGAAGACATCAAACTTGCAGGCATAATCAATGCTGGTCCTACGTTGATTACACTGGCGCTAACTGTTCTTTTTGTGTGGGCGTTCAAATGGTCGGTTCTCGGAGCTTTTCTTTCCATTGCCCTCGCCAACCTCATCATGGTATTTTTTACCTATCGCCTGATTCTTGTTAAATTCAAATACAACATCACCTGGAAATATCACGAAGGAATCATGAAAAGCATGATAAAACTTGGTCTGGTCAATGCCATTGCAATTTTTATCATGCAACTCAATTACCGGCTTGATATTCTGATGCTGAAGAAACTTTCGACGCTTGAAGAGGTTGGATTCTATTCGCTTGCCATGCAGATTGCCGAGCAACTTTGGCATATTCCTTATGCCATTGAGATGATTGTTTTAAGCCGAAGCGCAAATACGCAGGATGATAAATTCGTTCACCGCACGGTGGCGTCAATTTTCCGCGTTTCGCTGTTGATCGGACTTTTCGGAGGGATTCTGATATTTTTCCTCGCGCCGGCGCTTGTGCCGGTAATCTTTGGTCGCGATTTCAGCCGCAGCGTACCTATGATTCAGATGGTTTTGCCGGGAATTCTCGTCCTCGTGGGGTTTAGAATTCTGAATAGCCGGCTCACCGGAATGGGCAAACCTCAGATTGCTATTTATACCTTTGCCCCGGCGCTATTCATAAACTTTATTCTAAACCTCTTCCTGATCCCGCGCTATGGCGGAATTGGCGCAGCATGGTCAACAAACATCAGCTATGCGGTAGGATCATTGATATTCGTGATTATCTATTCCCGAATGGTAAATATGCCGGTGCGTGAAATCTTCCGCTACCGGCGCAGCGACTTCTATTTCTTCCGCGATATCAAACATCGCCTCACCTTCAAAGCGAAAGTTTAATCATGGCAAACAGCCTGAAGAAAGATATTCCTCTTTTTTTTATCATGGGAAGGCCCCGTTCGGGAACAACCTTGCTCAGTACCTTATTCGACGCCCATCCGAATGTAAAAATCCCGCCTGAATTTCCAATAATGCTTCCGCTTTACCAGCGGTTCAGGAAGGTAAAAAACTGGGATGAGGCAACAATACTCAGGTTTGTTGATTTCATTTTTCAACATAATGTTTTTGTTCACCGCACACTCGAAAACCTGAAAATAGACCGGGACGCCTTTACCGCCGATTTGCTTCAGCTTACTGGCAAAGGTTCAATCCGGGATTTTCTTAAACAGGTTAATTTACATGGATTTTCAATTTTTCCCAAGGAAGAAATTCTATGTGTCGGCGATAAAAATCCGGTTTATTCGATCTATACCGAACGTTTTCTGAGAATATTTCCGGAAGCGCGTTTTATTTGTATCGTCCGCGATTACCGCGATAATTATGTCTCCATGCGCAAACTTGCCGACCTGAAACTCGAGGCGCCAATCCTCACTTTACAGGTTTACCGATGGCGTTACGTTGCAAAACTGTTTCTTAAATGCAAAGCGAAATATCCCGACCGGTTTTTCATCGTCAGGTACGAAGACCTCATTACAAAACAGGATGAAATGCTTCCCGAACTTTGCAAATTCATTAACATTCCATTTAATCCCTCTGTTTTCGAATTCTATAAAAAACGGGAGGAGACCATGAAAACCTACTCAAATCCATTGGTAGAGAGATTTCATGGCAGTTTGATGAATCCAATCAACACCACGCGAATGGACTTATGGAAAAAAGATATGACCCCGCATGAAGTTTGCATAGCCGATCAGATTGCCGGAAAATACGCTGATATTTTTAATTACCATCGCGACGATAGCCGGTTTCGTCTCATGCCGTTTGTAAAATCGCTGCCGATGGTCATTTACGGAAATTTGATTTTTAAACTCTATGTCTGGGGCTCTTACCTGCCCTCGCGCATCAGTTTATGGCTTTCAATCAAACTTCTGGTACTGGTAAGGACATATCACTACATTTTCGGAAAAAAATGAAATACTTTGAACCTGGAACTTTGAACTTGGAACTTGCAATCAGAATGCCACAGTTAACCGCTTTGTATGTCTGCTAACCATTTTTTCATCCTTGGAAGACCCCGATCGGGGACTACCTTGTTAAAAGCGCTTTTCGACGCCCATCCCAATGTGAAAATAGCGCCTGAATTGCCGGTTTTTCTAACGCTTTATCAGAAATTCAAAAAGATTGCCGTCTGGGATAAACAGGCGATGCGATCGTTTATTGACCATGTTTTTCAGCCTGCGGCGTTCAATAACAGGAAACTGGAAAATCTGAAAATTGATCGTGCGGTTTTTACAAAAGATATTATGGGCATGCCTGATACAAGCTCTATCCAGGATTTGCTTTTCAAAATCAATGAACATTCCTTTTCATTTTATCCCAAAGACGAGGTTTTGCAGATCGGGGATAAAAATCCGGTTTATTCGGTTTTTACCAAACGCCTGATCAAAATATTCCCAGAAGCCAGGTTTATATGTATCACCCGTGATTACCGCGATAATTTTATTTCTGTCAGAAACCTGAAAGAAATTGCTTTTGAGGCGCCGGTTCTCGCGCTTCAGATTGCGAGATGGCGATATATTAATCGCAGTTTTATCGAATACTGCAAGCGTTTTCCTAAACAGTTTTACCTAATCCGTTACGAGGATATGGTTGAAAAGCCGGAGGAATCTTTTTCTGCTTTGTGCAAATTTCTTGAAATTCCGTTTTGCTCATCCGTTTTTGATTTCTATAAAAAAAAGGATGAAATGGTGGAAACTTTCAACAATCCAAACCTGCTGAAGATACATGCAAGTCTGATGAATCCGGTTAATACCGGCAGACTCGGACTCTGGCGTGAACAAATGACGGAAAAGGAGACGAGGCTCGCCGATCAGATAGCCGGAAAAACTGCAGATGCATTAAAGTATGTTCGATTGGATAGAAGATTCAGTTTTATGCTTTGGATAAAATCGCTGCCAATGGGGATATATTCAATCCTGCTATTATATTATGTTGTGGGGTTCGTATCTGCCGTACCGCGAAAGCAGATGGCTCGCCATAAATATTACCATGCTTGCCAGGTTATTCAATAAGATCGCCTACCGGAAAGCCGCAGGAAATATGCCCCGGTGAATTATTCAAACCAATAGATTCTGCCCTTTTCAGTTACTTCGGTTTTTGTAATGTAACGACTTTGCGATACAATGGATTCCCACTGAAGAATAAGGGAATCCTCATATTCGCTACTTTCAATTAGCAATATTCCGGGATCGCTCGTATTAACCATTACACTAATTGCCTTTGAAAGCTTTTTGGTTTGTTTTTCGAATGACTCGCGCGTAATTATCCATTTTTGATTATTGACGTCTTCCTGTCCGGGCGCCATTTCATATCCCAGCATTTTCACAAATTGCTGTACGCCCTTGTTTTCTTTTAAAACATGGGCAAATCCAATATTCCAATTAAAAATTACAAAAATAATCTCAGTGGTGATAAAGGAAATAATCGCCGGAAGTCCTGTGTTATGATGTTTCGGATCGGGAAGAAATATGCCTCCTTCACATTCACGCTTGTCCCAGTCAATATTCTTAATGTTTATTACGCCGATTTTTTCATTCCGGTATTCAATAACAGTATAGAGATTATTGATATTATTGACATTTCTGAACCAGGTTTGCTGCATCTCAGGCGTTATGTATTCTCTGAATTCATAATTATTGGCAACAACCGGATCATTGCGCCACTGCCTGACCATTTCAAGGTCATTTTCTTTAAGACTATGGAAACTAACTCCAAAGCGGGTGTAAATCATTTCGAATTTCGGATTTGGAATTTCAGATTTCAGATTTCAGATTTCAGATTTTTTTCGCCGCCTCGTTTTAATTCTTCTCTCTTCTCATCGCTTTCCTTATCGAGTATGGCGGCTTCCGGTTCTGCAACTGATAGATTCTGCTGAGGTATTCGCCAAGAACGCCAAGGCTGAAAAGAATAATACTTGTTGAAAAGAGGATGGTTACGATGAGAGACGTATAGCCAAGCGGGACATTGAAAACAAGTTTTTTAATGATAAAGAATAAGCCATAGATAAATGTAATCAGCGAAATAATAAGTCCGCCGTAAACCAGAACCTTCAACGGCACCATTGTGTAATACATTACAAGGTTGGCAACAAGTTTCACCAGTTTTCCAATTGAATACCCCGACTTGTCATACTTTCGTGGCTGATGTTTAACTTCAACGAAAGCTATATCATCGGTGTACCAGTGAAAAACTTCGTCGAGAAAGATAAAATTATGCTGATGATGACCCGTTTTTTTTACCAGGTCGCCGGAAATCAGGCGGAATGAAGAGCCTTCGCCCGGCGACTGTCGCAACACCCTGGCGGAGGTTTTTAATGATCTGCTGCCGATATTTCTGGTGACAGAATGTTTTTTCCGGCGGTAAATTCCGTAAATCAGGTCATGGTTAGTATTATTATGAGCTTCAATTAATTTCCTGATTTCAGATGGCGGCGTTTGCAAATCATCGTCAATGGTAATAATGAAATCGCCGGTGGCAAAAGAAAATCCGCACAGAGTGGCATTGTGTTGTCCGAAATTACGGCTCAGACTTACAACTGTAATGTAATCAGGAAATTCCTTTTTCAATGAAGATAACGCCGCCCAACTATTGTCGCGGCTGTAGTCGTCAACAAAAATGACTTCAAAATTGCTGCCGAGGTCGTTGAAAACCGTCATGATTCCATCAAACAATTCGACAAGGGAAGATTCGCTGTTATAAACCGGAACTATGACTGAGAATAGTTTATTGTTATCCATTGAAATACGATTATTGAAAGTAATTATTCTCCACCCATTATCAGCGAGGTTCCGGTTATCCATTTTGAGGCGTCGGAAAGGAAAAACAGGATAGCGCCTGCAACATCTTCTGGTTTTCCGATTCCAAGCGGATATCTTGTCAGATAACGTTTGAGCGCCTCTTCCTGCATATTTTTTTCGGAAGGATTTTCAATCATAGGGGTATCAACCAATCCTGCCATGATGCAATTTGATCTGATTCCTTTGGAGGTCATTTCAAGCGCAAGCGTTTTGGAATAGGCTTCGAGCGCCGCCTTTGATCCGCTATACAACGCGCCGCCAAAATAGGGATTCTTTGTTGCAATGGTTGACATAAAGACCAGTGAAGCGCCATTTGCAAGTTTCTTTTTCCTGATGATCTTGCTTGTGAGATTAACCGGCGCGTGATAATTGATAGCAAACATCCGGTCAATGTCTGATTGGGTAATGAATTTGGCGGGAATCGGATCAACTATACCGGCGCAGTGAACTATGCCATCGAGTTTGGGAAGGCTGGCGATGAGGGCGTCCATCTCAGCTTCAACCGTGAGGTCGTGGGACGAGGGACGAGGGGCGAGGGGCGAAGGACGAGGGACGAGGGACGCAGGACGAGGGACGAGGGGTGATATGAAAGTATTGTGGGGATCAGATAGTTGTTGAAATGTTTCGTTCAGTCGCGATTCATCTCTTCCAGTGATTATAACAGTCGCTCCATTTTTAGTGGCAAGAATGGCGGTCTGGCGGCCTATACCGGAGGAGGCTCCGGTGATCAAAATAGTTTTCCCTGTTAATATGAAATCATTCATCAAACAAAATTAGCATTTATAAATGGCTCTTTCTCATTTTTTCCTTGGATTTGAGGATTGAAATTTCAGACCTGGAATTTTTCAATGGGCAGTATTATCCCATATTTAGTATAATTGGCAAAGGGATTACGAAAACAGGAACCTTTTTCAACAATCAAAGCAACCCTGCGTTTTTCAAACTTTCGGTGAGTTTTGGCTGGAATTTTGCGAAATCCACCAGCGCTGAAACTATTCGTTGATCCTCCTTTTTTAGCGGCGCCAGCGACAGCTTTCTATCCCAGAAGGCAAAGCCGAAAATGCTAACCATCATTGCGGTGAAAATTCCAATAATTGCCCACAAGAAGTTGAACAACTGGTCAAATCGCTTGTCTATTGCCTCAAATCGTTTATCCATAGCTTCAAACCGCATATTCATTTCTGTTTTTACGGATTCAACTTTCTGTTCAGTCCTGATGATCCGGTCACGGTCATCCAGCGTAAAAGGAATCTCCTTTGTTTCTGTCATGCCAATAACAGGCAACATAAGCAGGTAAAACACGATAATTTTCTGAATTGTTTTCATTTTTGGTTCGGATTAAGTTTATAGGGTTAATCCGGTTGGCATGGCAAAGGTAATACGAAAAACATGAAAAGTTAATAACTTTTTCTAACCTTGAAACTTCTCTGCTTTGAAACCCTACAATAAAAAGGGAGGGACTATACTCAAAACGAGATGAAACCCACATATTTGAAAAAATTCCAAGCTGCAAATTTCAAGATCCAAATCCCAAGACAAAGAGCGAGAGAGAGTCATGGCTTAAAAAATTTTGGCAACAAGAATTTGGAATTAAGTCTTGGAATTTGGAGCTTGGAATTTGCAATCAGAATGTCACCGTTTACCCAGGAGCAGAAATATAAGCCGATAATCTTGTAAATTCGTCCCTCGTCCCTCGTCCCTCGTCCCTCGTCCCTCGTCCCTCGTTTTCCCAAGTGCTCCTTTCTTCCTACCTTTGCATTCTTCTAAACTAAAAAACAATGCTCCGAACACACACTTGCGGTGAACTTAATATGACCCATGCAGGTCAGGAAGTTACTTTATCAGGCTGGCTCCAGCGGTCGCGCGACATGGGCGGCCTTACTTTTATTGATCTTCGCGACCGTTATGGTATAACCCAATTGGTTTTCAATATTGAAGTTAACAGCTCCCTTTGCATCGAAGCCCGCAAACTGGGCCGCGAATATGTAATTTCAGCAAAGGGAACAGTTGCTGAACGCAGCAACAAGAACCCAAAACTGCCAACCGGCGATATTGAGATTATGGTAGAAAGTTTTACTGTGCTAAATGTTTCAAAAACGCCCCCATTCACCATTGAGGATAATACTGATGGCGGCGAAGAGCTTCGAATGAAATACCGTTATCTCGACTTACGTCGCGGAGTCAACAAACGGAACCTCGAACTGCGCCACAAAATGGCAATCGCCACCCGCAATTACCTCAGCGGCCAGCAGTTCATAGAAATTGAAACGCCATACCTCATCAAGTCAACTCCGGAAGGCGCCCGCGATTTCGTAGTTCCTTCGCGGATGAACCAGGGTCAGTTTTATGCTTTGCCCCAGTCGCCGCAAACCTTTAAGCAACTGTTGATGGTTGCCGGGTACGACAGATATTTCCAGATAGTTCGTTGCTTCCGTGACGAAGACCTGCGCGCCGACCGTCAACCCGAATTTACCCAGATTGACTGCGAAATGTCGTTCGTAACTCAAGAGGATATTTTGAATACCTTCGAAGGTCTTGCAAAACATCTTTTCAAAACCGTATTGAACATGGAGATGGCAGACTTTCCGAGGATGCCTTACGATGAAGCTATGCGGCTTTATGGCTCGGATAAACCCGATATTCGCTTTGGCATGACCATTTATGATATTAACGAACTGGTAAAGGGTAAAAATTTTAAGTTATTCGACGACGCCGAACTTGTTGCAGGGATAAATGCAGAAGGATGTAGTGAATATTCGAGAAAACAATTAGACGAACTCACAGAATTCGTGAAACGCCCTCAGATTGGCGCTACCGGAATTGTTTTTATCCGCTATGGACTTGATGGAAACCCCAAATCATCGGTTGATAAATTTTATTCCCCGGAAGAGCTTCTCGCTATTCTGAAGAAATTCAACGCCATACCCGGCGACCTTATCCTCATCCTTGCAGGAAAGGAAGAAAAAACCCAAACCGCTCTCGGAACCCTTCGCCTCGAAATGGGAAAGCGAAAGGGACTATTAAAGGCTGGTGATTTCAAACCTCTGTGGGTTGTTGATTTTCCGTTACTCGAATGGGATGAGGAAACACAGCGCTTTTACGCCAAGCACCACCCATTTACTTCACCAAAACCCGAAGATATTCCGTTACTCGAAACCGATCCGGGCGCCATTCGCGCCAACGCTTACGACCTTGTAATAAACGGGGTGGAGATCGGCGGCGGATCCATCAGAATCCACAATAAAGATTTACAGAAGAAAATGTTCTCGGTATTGGGCTTTTCCGATGAGGATGCCGCCGACCAGTTCGGATTTCTGATGAATGCTTTTGAATACGGAGCTCCGCCACACGGCGGTATTGCTTTCGGTTTCGACCGTTGGACCACCATTTTCGGCGGCGGCGATTCTATCCGCGATTATATTGCTTTCCCCAAAAATAACTCAGGCAGGGACGTCATGATTGATTCTCCGTCGGCGATTAAGGAGGAGCAGTTCAGGGAGTTGGGAATAAAGCTGGTAAGCGGGTAAGTTGGTAAGTTGGTAAGCTGGTAAGTTGGTAAGTTGGTAAGTTGGTAAGT
>JBAXRP010000093.1:0-15023 GCA_037131145.1 Bacteroidota bacterium | reverse complement strand
GAAAAATCTGTTTCAGCGTATCAACCAGCAGGGACTTTCCAAAGCGGCGCGGGCGCGACAGGAAGTAATAGGATCCATCATTAATCAGGTTGAAAATCAGCTCGGTTTTATCTACATAAATGCAATTTTCGTCAATTAGCCTGCTTAATGTCTGCTTACCTATCGGAAGATTTTTCATGTTGATTTGATTACAACAAACTTACATAATATTGCTGGAATCAGTCCGGTTTTTTCTGTTACGCCAGATCGAAAAAAACTTTAAAAACACATCTTCGAAATTATTGGCGCAAAACTTATGCGGCACTGCGCCCAATGGGGCATAATGTGGTTTATAAACTCTATTATCTGTTGGAAGAGGAAATTAACCTGATTGAAAAGGAAAAATAGAACACGAAAGACTTTATTTCCCGTTCAGAACGGCATCAGAACAAACCCAATTGAGATTGGGTACATATCAACTCCGGTATCCTTTTGAAAAACACTTGACAGAGAGTAGTAGGCATTTACATGAAACCACTTGTATCCAATGCGCAATGTGGGACCGTATGCAAATTTTTCAATATTTTGAATATCTTTGAAGGAGACTCTGAGTGTATTGTTGGTTGTAAAAAGATAGTCGTCGCCAACCCATTTTGCATGACTGTAAACCATGTACCCAACCTTGAAGCCGACTCCAAGCGCAAATTTGCTCTTTGTTTTTAACCGGAATTCAAGCGGAATTTCTATGTAGGGAAGGGTAAGTTTGCTACGCTTGTAACCGATGTTATCAATTTTTACAAATTGAAAGGAAGCGCTGTCTCCCTGAAACCGGTAATTCCAATACAGGTTATGCACGCTGATTCCTAACCCTATGGCGAAACTAAGGTTGCTTTTTCCAAAAGGCATATTGTACATTCCATTCACCTGAACACCCTGGTTTATTGTGCGGGTTTTCATGCCATCAGGAACATTCATCCAAATATCGGTAAACAATCCAATGCCGATACTTACCCGTTTTTTCGTTGCTTCATTAACCACCTGAGACTGCGCCTTGAACGTACTCAGTATAAAGCCTGACAGCATAACCAATGAAATGCTGAACACTATTTTCTTGAAAGGATTCATATAATTGTTTTTACTTTACAAATGTAGCTTTTTATCAAACGTCCTGTCGCCCGTAAAATTGGATCATCCCCATAAGTTTTCCGGATAAATCCCTTTCTGAATAAGAGCGCGAATACTTTTTATAACATGCAAACGATCCTCCTTGTAGGTCATCCCAAACCACTGTTCATCGCAATTAAGGATTTTCACTGAAGCCTGCTGCGACTTTATAAGCGAGTTGACCATGCTTGGAATATAAAACTCCGACTTGAGATCGCCTCCATTTTTAAGAATGAACTCTTCAAACCCGGATTTCAGGTAACCGAAAAACGACGGCGTAAAACCCCAGAAGTTCATAGAAACGATAGTGTTATCCTCAATTACTACAAATTTGCCCTGATCGTTTTTATAGACAATGCCGGCAGACGAGCGTTCAATGTGAGTTCGTTCAACCACATCAACAAGGAAAGCGTCAGCGTTTGTTTCGCAAACCCCTCGTGAAACGGCTCCAAATTCCGACAGGGTATTGGTAAGCCGGTAACCCACCATGCAATAGTCGTTGGCTCTATCGGGGCTCCAGTTGTTGTAATAATCGGCAAGAGTTTGAAAGGCGCCGCGTCCGTAAAAATCATCGCCGTTGATAACGGCAAAGGGTCCGTTGATCTTTCCGTCTGCCATCATTACGGCATGACCAGTTCCCCAGGGTTTGCTGCGGTTGTCGGGAATTTCGATACCTTCAGGAACCATCCAAGTTTCCTGAAAAACGTAATCAATGTTCACCTTGTCTTTCAGTCGTTCAACAAAAGCCTCTTTGAAATCCTCTTCAATCGCCTCCTTGATGATGAAGATAATTTTGTCGAATCCGGCGCTCATGGCGTCATAGATTGAATAGTCAATGATGGTTTCTCCCGAAGGACCTATCTGGTCGAGCTGTTTAAGCCCGCCATAACGGCTACCGATACCGGCGGCAAGAATCAATAAGGTTGGTTTCATAATGAAGTTATTTCCATGAACGCATTTTATGCCCGGACAAGGCATAATAAAAAATGAATATATAACAGGGAATGAGAATCCAATAAGCCTGCTGCGGGCTGAAGAGATCAACCATTCTGCCATACAACAGAGGCAGCAACGCGCCTCCGGCAATCCCCATGATTAGAAGCGAGGAACCGATTTTGGTAAATCTGCCCAGTCCGTTTATTGCCAAGGGCCAGATGGCGGGCCACATAATAGCGTTGGCAAGTCCCAGCAATGCAATAAAAAACACCGACAAATCAAATGGAAGCGTCATTGAGAAACCGGAAATGGCGAAGGAAAAGGTGGTTTGGTAATGGATTCCGGCTGAAACAATAGCCAACACACCAAAGGCAATGCCAAGCAAAGCCGAAATCATCAGCGCTCGTTCCTGTTTCAGGTATTTTGGAATGGCGATGATTCCGATAATATAACCAAGCACCATCGCGGCAAGCGTATATGAAGCAAAATATTTCGCAAGTTCAAACGAAAATCCCTGGGCTTTACCATAATTAATAATTGTATCAACGGCTACAACTTCCACGCCTACATAAACGAAAATGGCGACTACCCCCAATACAAGTTGCGGAAACTGGAAAATGCTGGTTCTTGCAATGTTGGCTGATGAAGTTTGATCGTCTTCCTTGTCGGTATCAATATCGGGAAGCGCCGAAAACCTTAGCATTACTGCCAGAACAATCAATACCGCCGCCATAATGATGTATGGAAGTATGATTCGACCGGCAAGTTCGTCGAGAACAGTGGTTTTCTGAAGTTCATTCATCGCGCCGAGCATGGTTTTATCATAGCGATCCATCCCTTTTAAAACTATTGCTCCAAGTATAAGCGGACTGATTACCCCGGCAATTTTGTTGCATATTCCCATGATGCTGATACGCTTTGCGGCGCTTTCAAGCGGTCCAAGTATGGTTACATAAGGGTTGGAAGCAGTTTGAAGAATAGCCAATCCGGCGCCCTGAACAAAAAGTCCGGTCAGGAAAAGCCCGTACATCCGTGAATAAGCTGCCGGGATAAAGATCATCGCGCCAATTGCCATTAAAACCAATCCCAGCGACATCCCATTTTTAAATCCGGTTTTATGCAACACAAACGACGAAGGTATTGCCATCACGAAATAGGAGATATAGAAAGCAAAAGCGACAAAATAGGATTCAAAGTTGTTTTTTTCACAGGCAATTTTCAGAAAAGGAATTAACACCGAATTAAGCCAGGTAACAAATCCGAAAATAAAGAAAAAAACACCGATTATGGTAATCGAGAGAATGTAATTTCCCTTCGATCTGTCGGTGAGCGGTAATTGTGCCTGCTGTGCCATTGAGAAGAAATTGGTGAGGACTTCTGTAAATTTAACCCGGCAAAAATAGGCAATAATGTTGAAATTTGGTTTTTAAAGTGGCGTCCGCTATGGATGAAATTCATTCCAAACGTCAATGGCAATTATTTCCGATGGGCGGTTTCCGTCGGTGATAAAAATCTTCTCTTTGAGTTTAAGCTGTTCAAGCGCTTCTAAATATTTGCTCCTTACCTTTATCAGGTTTTCAATAGTTTCATAAAGTTCCATTGAATTTCTTCCCTTGTTAAGCCGATTCATACCGATTTCGGGAGAAATGTCAATGTAAATATTTAAGTCGGGACGAAGCAAATCAGCGCTCAGTGAGTTTGCCTCAATAACCCAATCCATTGGCATGTGTGTGCCGTGATAGGCATAAGAGGAAAAATAATACCTGTCGGTAATTACAGTATAACCTTCCTGAAGTTTTTTTAGAATTCCATTTGTCTTGTTCAGCAAATGGTCTAAACGGTCAGCCACAAAAAGTCCTGCAATGGTTCGGTGGTCGGCTTCAATTCTATGGTTGAAAATATTTCTGATAACCGAACCAATTGGTCCGTCGGTGGGTTCAAATGTTGAATAAACTTTATGCCCGGCTTTTTTTAAATTGTCGCATAATAGCTTAACCTGTGTGCTTTTCCCGCTTCCGTCAATACCTTCAAAAGCGATAAATAAGTTGTCTTTCATTGTTAGCAAATCAAGGCGCAAATATAGGACAAATATAAGCGGTGCGCCGAGGCGGCGAGGTATGGAAATGGGATAATGGAAAAACGGGGAAATTTAATTATAGTGGATGGAAATGGTCAGTTGTTTTGAAACACAAGCTATTTCCTTTGGGGATTGGGTTTCCGGTGAAATGTTAATGAGGATGTCGTTGGTTTTTGGGGAGGACGATTTGGCTAATGAATAGTTCCTGGTTTGCGAAGGAATTTGAGTTGTATTTTCAACAGAGGTAAGGGTTTCAGATGTACCAAGGGTTATATCAAAGCAGTTGGCTGCACCATTTTGCAGGATAAACTGTAACCCGTCGGAGGAATTGAGGGCGAGGGAACATATTTCATCAGGGCTGGCGATGGTAGCGGTGATTCGCGCTGAGCCGGTTGTTTGTGCCATTGATGCGAGAACCAACACGTTAAGTGTAATTATCAGGAACAATTGTCTCATATTTTACTTTTAATACCCGGCTATTTTATTTGAAATCGTTGAAAACATATTCCGCTCTGTAAAAAATAGTGCGGTATAATGGTATCATGAAAAAATTGAGCCAAAGTATTATCCTGACGTAAATAACAAGTAAACAGTAATTTGAAATTCAGTGTTAAATGGTAAACTGTCTAAAATTGGGATTAATGTTCCAAAAGCCGGAATTGAAAGTCCGGCTCGTCTGGCTGGAATGTATTTTTATTGAAGGACTTATTGTTTATTAAACTAATTGTACGTCAAAATGGCGCCGGAGCAATTTGTGCGTTTCAGGATGTAAAGTGGAATACACTCGCGCCTTTTTCATGTTGGAAAATCACTTTCTTTCGTGAAATAATATTTACCTTTGCTAAAACAATAATTCAGGTTGGAACCATTGAAAAGAGAGTTATTGACGGCGCTTCCCAATCATCTTAATGAGAAGAAATTCACAATTGTTTCATTACCGAAATAGAGTAGTAAAACTACGTTATTTGACAGTCTGATGAATATTTGAAGCAAAAAACGAAAGAAATTAATCAATTTTAGATTATACAATACTTGCACGATTAAACATCCCGAAAACCTATTCAAATTTGTTGGCAGGATGCATGGAAAAAGAGTAGTTGTTTTTCCTCTCTGCATAATGATAAAATTGTAATTATTAATTTTAAAATCTCCAAATCCATGAAAAAAGCATGTTTTGTATTAATGTTGATGGTTTTTCCAGCAATGTTGTTTTCTCAACTGTGGTTGAAAAATTTGCCACAGAGCAAATCAAAGGAAGCCCTGACTTTTTTTGATTATAAAAACGCATTTGAAAATTACTGGGCGCCATTTAATGTTGACAAGGGGTATTATATTGAAAATGGCGTAAAGACAAAAGCGATTGGCTGGAAACAATTTAAACGTTGGGAATACGATATGGAACGTCAGGTAAATCCAACCACAGGCGAATTTCCACAAAAAACCGCTCAGAAAATATATGAAGAATATGTTTCTGATAATCCTCAATTACCTCTGGCAAACTGGACGTCTCTCGGCACTAATAGTTCCGCAGGAGGTTATGCCGGAGTTGGACGAATAAATTGCATTGCTTTTCATCCCACAGATAATAATACATTTTGGGTTGGCGCGGCTTCCGGCGGGTTGTGGGTTACAACAAATAACGCTTCAACATGGACTTGTTTAACCGATAATAATGTCTCTCTTGCTGTCAGCGATATTTTTATTCCAACTGATTATGTTACTTCGCATACTATTTTTATTGCTACCGGCGATAAGGATCATTGGGATAACAGAAGTATTGGCGTTTTGAAATCAACAGATGGCGGCGGTTCATGGAATACGACAGGGATGAGTTATACATTATCAGAAGGACGGATGGTGAACCGACTTTTAGCAGACCCAAATAATAATCAGATTATAATTGCCGCAACCTCAATTGGCGTTTATAAAACCACCAATGGCGGCGCTACCTGGAGCGCTCAATTAACAGCTACCAATTTTATTGACATGGAATTTAAGCCGGGTGATTTTAACACACTTTATGGCTCAACCACTAACGGCGCAATTTATGTTAGCTCGAATAGCGGAGCCATTTGGACACAGGCTTTTAGCGATCCCGGCGCTTACAGAATTGAATTGGCAGTTTCAGCAAATCAACCGTCATGGGTTTATGCTATTGCCGCTAATTCAGGCAGCGGACTTTATGGTATTTATAAATCAATAAACAGCGGTACTAGTTATACGCAGGTTTTTGCCGGAACTACTTTGAATTTATTAGGCTGGAACTCCAATGGCGGTGATATCGGCGGACAGGGCTGGTATGATTTAAGTCTTGCCGTTGTGCCAACAAATGCCAATACTTTACTTGTCGGGGGCGTAAACACCTGGCGTTCAACAAATGGCGGAACATCATGGGCAATTGTTAATCATTGGTGGGGCGATGGCGTTCCAGCCGCTCATGCTGATAAACATAATTTATCATTCAGAACCAATGGCGATTTATTTGAATGTAACGATGGCGGCGTATATATTTCACTCAATAACGGAACAACCTGGACAGACAAAACCAACGGAATGGTTATTAGTCAGATGTATAAACTGGGCGTTTCGCAAACAGTTTCCAATGAAGTTATTACCGGTTTGCAGGATAATGGAACTAAACTTTATTCAGGCAACGCCTGGGCGGATGTTAAAGGTGGAGACGGGATGGAATGTTTAATAGATTATACCAACGTAAATATCCAATATGGAACTTATGTAAATGGTCAGATTTCAAGAACTGTAAATCATTGGACCAGCGCCATAAACATTGAACCAACCGGCGCAGGCAGCGGCGCATGGGTAACGCCATATATTATTGACCCGGGCAATCCTTTGATACTATATGCTGGATACGCCGATGTGTGGAAAACCACTGACAGAGGCGATAACTGGACAAAAATATCCACAATGGGCACAACGTCAAAAATCCGTTCAATGGCTATCGCGCCTTCAAATACTCAAACTTTATACGTTGCCGACCCCTCGATTATCTGGAAAACTACCGACGGAGGAACTAATTGGACCAACATCACCGGAACTTTACCCGTAGGAAGTATTACCTATATTGCCGTAAAAAATGATGATGCAAATACACTTTGGGTTACTCTGGGCGGTTATAATGCAAATACCGTATTTCAATCTGTCAACGGTGGAAATACCTGGACCAATATTTCCGCCGGTTTACCTATGATTCCGGCTTATTCAATAGTGCAAAATAAACAATCCCTTTCTGAATTGCAATTGTATGCAGGCACAGAACTGGGTATATATTTTAAGAAAGGTTCTGATAATTGGGTTGCCTTTAACACTGGTTTACCAAATGTAAGAATTGGTGAAATTGAAATTTTCTATAATGCAAACCCACAAAACAGCAAGCTCAGAGCGGCAACCTATGGCAGAGGACTTTGGGAATCGTTGGTTTATTATTCATCTATGCCAATGGCATATATATCATGTACAGCTACTCAAAATAATACCGAAACAATTGCTCCTGGTGAAACAAATCAGGAAATTATAGGAGTTCAGATTGTCACTAATGGCGATCTGTCGCCCTTAAGCGCCATTTCATTTTCCTTTAATACAACAGGATCAACAAATCCGCCACCAGATATTTCAAATGCAAAACTTTTTTATACCGGAACGAGTAATGTTTTTTCAGCGACAACGCAGTTTGGTTCAACTTCGATCTCACCGAACGGAACATTTATAATTACAGGAACTCAAATGTTAGTCGGTGGAACCAACTATTTCTGGCTCACTTATGATGTTCCATTAACAGCTACTCTGAATAACTATTTAGACGCTCAATGCACTTCGTTAACAGTTGGAACCGCAAAAACGCCTACAGTTACCGATCCTCCCGGAAATAGAAAAATTGGAGTTAGCTATTGCAGCGCTTCCTCAGGTACATGCGACGAGTATATTAATAATGTAACCGTTGGAACTATCAATAATACTTCAACCTGCACGCCAGGCGGATATGCCGATTATTCCGCTATTTCAACCAATATTGTTCAGGGAGCTTCGCTTCCAATCACTGTTTCAAATTCTATACCTTATATTTACGACCAATGCGGGATCTGGGTTGACTGGAATAATAATGGTAATTTTCTGGACGATCCGGCAATTACAGTTACCGGAACGCCGGGCGGCGGCCCATATTCGGCAAATATTGCTTGTCCTGCGGGCGCTTTTATCGGGTCAAAACGAATGAGGATAAGGATTCATTATAACAATGAAATCTCATCTCCTTGCGGAGTGGCTGTTTATGGAGAGGTAGAAGATTATACAATTAATGTTACGTCTTCGACGCCGGTAAATCTCTCTGTTACCGGTATCATTCCAAACGGACAAAGTCAATGTTATAACGCCACTCAGACAATAAACGTTGCCGGGAACGGAACTACTTTCACAGTCCAAAACGGAGGCAGCGCTACAATGATTGCTGGGCAGAACATTCGTTATCAACCCGGAAGCGCTATTAATTACGGAGGTTACCTGCATGGTTATATTACGACAACCTCTTTTTGTTCAGGTTTAACCATGCCTGCAGTAATTGCAAGCCGGGAAGAACCATTAGCAGTCGCCGAAAAATCCGCTGTTAAAATTTATCCGAATCCTACCGCCGGAAATTTCACTCTTGAGTTAACCGGTGAAATTCCAACTGATGAAGTTGCCGTGAATATCTATGGAATCCGGGGTGAAAAAGTGTTTTCCCAAATACTGAGTGGAGTTGGCAAACACGATTTTTCTATTTCAACATGGTCGCCAGGGTTATTTTTTGTTCATGTGGTAACCGGGGCAAAATCTGAGACTTTTAAGATAATCAAACAATAAGAGCCATATTATAACCCGTCTGGATTCAGGGGGAATTCTTACCTTTGCAAACGTTTTGAATGAATTTTTGTTATGAAGGATTTGCACGGGGGGATTACAAATTGTCTGCTGGTTCAGACAAAATTTTCGGATTATAGTTTCTGGAATTATCAGGATGTTTGCAGGATTGTTGGCAGAAAATACCCCGCTGCCCCGCTTGGTCTGCTTACTGTTGCCGCATTGTTTCCCCAGCATTGGAACTTCCGGCTGATTGACGAAAATGTTGAACCACTGAAGGATCAGGACATGACATGGGCTGATCTTGTTTGTATCGGCGGGATGTTGCCACAACAGGCAAGTATGCTCAAACTGATCAGCAGAGCCAAAGCGCTTGGTTGTACGGTGGTTGTTGGCGGTCCGGATCCTACTCACCAGCCCGACCTTTATTCTGAAGCCGATTTCCTTGTGCTTGGCGAAGGGGAAATTACCATTCCCATGTTCCTCGTCGATCTGAAAAAAGGTATAAAGAACGGAAGGTACATTTCCGAAAACAGAGCCAATATGTTTGAAGCCGTGGTACCAAGGTACGACCTTATAAACTTTGGCGATTATATCATGATCGGGCTACAGTTCATCCGCGGATGTCCATTCAATTGCGAATTCTGCGACGTTATCGAACTTTACGGCAGAACCCCCCGGTTCAAAACAAATGAACAGGTTATCAGAGAACTTCAATCTCTCTATGATTTAGGGTACCGGGGGCATATTGATATGGTTGACGATAATTTTATCGGTAACAAAAAGAAAGTCAAAGCGCTCCTCCACGAAATGATTGAATGGTCGAAAGCGCGAAAATACCCGTTTTACTTCACTACCGAGGCATCAGTAAATCTTGCGGATGATGACGAATTGCTGCAATTGATGAAGGATGCTGATTTCAGATATGTTTTTCTGGGAATCGAAACTCCCGACAATGAAACGCTGGCACAAAACAACAAAACCCAGAATGTCAACAAATCCATTAACGACGCTGTGCTGAAAATCCTTTCGTTTGGAATGGTCAGCAATGGCGGATATATTATTGGATTCGACACCGACAGGAAACAAATTGCCACCCAGATGATCGACTCTATCCAGGATTCCGGAATCTGCATGGCAATGATCGGACTGCTCTACGCGCTGCCCAATACACAGCTCACCCGGCGACTTGAAACCGAAGGGCGTTTATTCCATCTAACATCCCGGTCGCTGAGTTCCGGCGATATTGACCAGATGACGAGCGGGCTGAACTTCATTACACTAACGCCGCGAACTGAAATTTTACGAAATTACATCCGCGTGATCGAAACCATTTTCAAACCATCAAAATACTATGAGCGGATAATATATACCAGCTTGAAAATCAGACCAAAATACAAACACAAACCCGATTTCAAAACCTGGCTTTTATATATGCGCTCCTTTCTGAGGGTTTGCAAAAAGGCTGGTTTTTCGAAGGCAACCGGTTTTCTTTACTGGAAGATGTTCTTCACCGTAATACTTAGAAACCCAATGGGCATTGAGGCTGGCGTAAACCTTGCCGCCATGTTTATTCACTTTCAGAAACAGAAGGAATACATTGTTGCAGTAACCGGCGATTTGATCTCCCTGATCGAAAAAGAAGGCGTTGAATCTTACAACCGCAGAATGATGGGAAAATCCTTATAAAACCTTTGCGGATAAAGCCAATTCCGTTAATTTTGCACAACAAATGGATTTCTTCCCGGAAATGGATGCTATTACAAATAAACTGCCACCCCTTCGGGGTTTCTAAATTGGTTAAATCATGTTTTACTGTAAAACTGTCAGCCCTTCGGGCTTTAATAAATCCCAAAATGTACCCGCTGAAATCTGATCCAACGCAATCCCGAAGGGATGGCATGATTATAGAATGAAATAGCATTGTTTTCAATCCAATCCCGAAGGGATGGCATGATTATAGAATGAAATAGCATTGTTTTCAATCCAATCCCGAAGGGATGGCATGATAAAAATTTAAAAACAAACAGAACAGATACCCACAACATGGCTGAAATTATTGAACCTATTGAAAAATATGGACTTAGCAAACAGTCCAGACCAAAAATCCTCTTTTCGAAAATCGGAATAGTTGGTTGCGGCAGTGTTGGTCAGGAACTTGTAATCAATGCCTCCAAACATGGTATTGAAGTTATCTTTCTTGAATTAAGCGACCAACTGATCAACCATTCGCTTGGAGAGATCAGAAAGCAGCTCGACCACGAGATCAATCACTGGGGATTAACGCCCGGCGAAAAAAATGCAATTATGTCGAGAATCCGGGGAACCCTTGCTTACAAGGATTTTGCCGACTGTGAACTGGTGATCGAGGCGATAAAATCAAAGCAGGGAGAATCGAGTTTTAATCTGCGGAAAGAGGTATTCAAAAACGTCGAAAAAAATGTAAGCAGAGATTGTATTATCGCCACCAACTCCTCTACGCTGGTTGTGACTGAGCTTGCCTCTGAACTGGAATTCGGCGACCGCTGCGTCAGCCTTCACATCTCAACAACCGCGCCTGGCGCCAGCGTTGTTGAACTCGCAAGGAGCATGCATACATCCAACGAAGCTTACGAAAAGGTGATCAAGTTCGTTAAACTTCTCGACAAGATCGTCATCCCGGTAACAGAATCGCCGGGACTCGTGAGTGTCAGGCTTTTTGTGGTCCTTTTGAATGAAGCCTGCGAAACAATGATGGAAGGAGTAAGTTCTATGGAAAACATTGACCTTGCCATGCGCGCCAGTTTCAACATGCCACTGGGAATATTTGAGTCGGCTGATAAAATAGGACTTGACAAGATAATGCGATGGATGGAGAATCTTTACAGCGAATTTGGTTCCACCCGCTATATCGCCTCCCCGATAATCAAAAAACTTGCCAGGGCAAACCGGCTTGGAAGAGTCACAGGCATTGGATTCTACGAGTATGATAAAGATGGAAATAAAATAGTTGAAGATACCTGTTGTTAGATTTTCCATAATGATTGCGATTACCAAGATAAATGATACCATATCATCCCATTGCCAACAAGCTGTTGAAAAATACATAAAGGCATAATTGAAAAATAATTGAACTACAAATATCTATGAATATTCTCGTTTTAAATTGCGGAAGCTCATCCATTAAGTATCAGCTTTTCAACATTGATAATCAGCGCCTTCTCGCTAAAGGAGTAGTAGAGAAGGTTGGGCTCAAAGGGTCTTTTCTCAAGCATGAAAAACCAAATGGCGATAACGTGTTCCTTGAGGGAGAGGTAATTGATCATCAAACCGGGATCGAATATGTTCTCGGGGTTCTGATAAGCAAAGAGCACGGGTGCATAAATTCACTCAACGAAATAGATGCTGTCGGACACCGTATGGTGCATGGCGGCGAGCGTTTTCAGGAGAGTTGTCTGATTACCGAAGATACCATCAGGGATTTCAAAGCCTGTATTCCATTGGCTCCGCTTCATAATCCGGCAAATCTGAAAGGGGTATTTGCCATGCAGCAACTCCTTCCGGAAGTTCCGCAAGTAGGGGTGTTCGATACCGCTTTCCACCAAACAATGCCGCCTCATGCCTACATGTACGCGATTCCATACTCCCTGTATAAAAAATATGGGATTCGCCGGTACGGATTCCATGGCACAAGTCACTATTTTGTCGCCCGGAGAGCTTGCGAAATTCTGGAAGTTCCAATGAATTCTATGAAAATTGTCACATGTCATCTGGGAAACGGATCATCCATGACCGCAATTAAAAACGGAAAATCAGTTGATACCTCCATGGGACTGACACCGGTTGAAGGATTGATAATGGGAACCCGCTCAGGCGACATGGATCTTGGAGTGTTCACCTTCATTATGGAAAAAGAAGAGTTGAATATCAGCGTTGCAAATACCCTCGTCAATAAACACAGCGGAATGTTGGGAGTCACGGGAGTATCATCCGATATGCGCGAAATTGAAAAAGAGGCGGTCGCAGGAAACGAAAGGGCAATCCTCGGACTTGAGATGTTTCGTTACCGGATTAAAAAATATATTGGTTCTTATGCCGCTGCGCTTGGCGGCATTGATTTGCTGATTTTTACCGGCGGAATCGGCGAAAATGACCCTGTTACCCGCGAAGTCTGTTGTAACGGAATGGAATTCATGGGAATTGAATTCGACAGTAAAATAAATGCAGGAGTTAAAAGTAAAGAGATGTCGCTGAGTAAACCTTCATCGAGGGTGAAGGTGATGACTATTCCCACCAACGAGGAGTTGGTCATTGCCGAACATACCTACCGGATAGTTTCAGCTTAAATTATTATATTATGACGTCAGGATTTACAGAACAGGAAACCATCCGCAGAAATTCGCTGAATGAACTTATAAAACTGGGTATAAACCCTTTTCCGCCTGAAACCTTTGAGGTGAACGCGAAGGCTGCGGAGATAAAACGCCATTTCCCGGAAGACAATACCCTTTACCAGCAAATCACTATTGCCGGGCGGATTATGAGCAGACGGATTATGGGCGCCGCTTCATTCGTTGAACTACAGGATGAAAGCGGACGTATCCAGCTATATATGAAGCGCGATGAAATATGCCCCGGCGAGGATAAAACGATGTACAACACTGTATTCAAAAAACTGCTCGACATTGGCGACATCATCGGAGTGACCGGTTTCGTATTCATTACCCAGATGGGAGAGATAACTATCCACGTCAGAACGCTTACGCTGTTAACGAAATCGCTCCGTCCGCTTCCTATTGTGAAGGAAAAGGAGAACGAGGTTTTCGACGCCTTTACTGATCCCGAACAGCGCTACCGCCAGCGCTATGTTGACATGATCGTGAACCCGGAAGTGCGTGAAGTGTTCGTGAAACGCAACATCCTTATTAATTCGATGCGCAACTACCTGAATGCAAAATATTATCTCGAAGTTGAAACTCCGGTGCTGCAACCTCTTTACGGAGGCGCGGCAGCGAGACCCTTTAAGACATATCACAACACCCTCGATATGACCCTTTATCTCCGCATTGCCAACGAGCTTTACCTGAAAAGGTTGATAGTTGGCGGTTACGATGGGGTTTATGAATTTTCGAAGGATTTCCGCAACGAGGGCATGGATCGTTTCCATAATCCCGAATTTACCCAGATGGAGCTTTATGTAGCTTATAAGGATTATGAATGGATGATGAACCTGGTTGAGGAGATGGTTGAAAAGATCGCCCTCGATTTGCACGGTACAACCCTTGTAACGGTGGGTGATAACCTTATTGATTTCAAACGTCCGTGGAACCGGTTTACAATGTACGAAGCCATCAGGCATTTCACCGGTATTGACATTGACGGGAAAAATGAGGAAGAGCTGGGAACTATTGCGAGAGAATTGAATGTTCCAATTGACCGGACAATGGCAAAGGGAAAAATCATTGATCAGATTTTCGGCGAGAAGTGTGAACCATTCCTTATCCAGCCAACATTTATCACAGATTACCCGGTGGAGATGTCGCCGCTCGCTAAGAAACATCGTACCAAGCCCGGACTCGTTGAACGTTTTGAGGCAATCTGCAATGGCAAGGAGCTTTGTAATGCTTTTTCGGAGCTGAACGACCCCATTGACCAGCGCGAAAGGTTTGCTGCGCAACTTGAGCTTGGCAAAAGGGGCGACGACGAGTCAATGGCGCTGGATGAAGATTTCCTCCGGGCTCTTGAATTTGGAATGCCGCCTACAGCCGGGCTGGGTATCGGCATTGACCGGTTAACCATGATTATGACTAACTGTCCTTCGATTCAGGATGTGCTCTTTTTTCCGCAGATGAGAGCGGGACAATAACCTCGACCCCACCCTCAAAATAATGGCGCTAACATGGCGCGCTTGATCCAGGTGGAATTTCCAAAACCTTGCTTTCAAGGTTTGCTAAACCTTGGCGCCCTCTCGTCTTTTTTTCCTGGAACCTGGAACCTGGAACCTGGAACCTGGAACCTGGAACCTGGAACCTGG
>JBAXRP010000092.1:0-15212 GCA_037131145.1 Bacteroidota bacterium | reverse complement strand
TTTGTATTAACTAAACAAAACTGGTTGAAAACCAATTCACAACAATCATTTTAACTTAAAACTGAACATTATGAAAAGCATCTTTACAAAAAGTTTGGTATGGCTAATGATTCTGGCTGTGCCTGTGTTAATTATTCCCGGATGTAAATCATCCAAACCAGCAACCAAGGTTGCCGATGAGCAGGAAGTTGTGCGGCTATGTTACGGACCGGAATACCAGTCGAATAAGGAACGTTTCCGCGCCAGCGCTACCGGCGAGAGCATGGATCAAATGATGTCGGAGAAAAAAGCGGTAACCGAAGCGCGCGCCAAAATGGCTGCCCAAATCGAAACCATGGTTAAAACAGTAACCGATAACTATGGCAAATCGGGTGAAATGAACAAAAAGGAAGAACTGATGAAGCGGTACGAAACCCTTTCACGCGAGGTGGTGAATCAGAAACTCTCAGGAACCATTGAGATTTGCAACAAACAAACCAAGACCAAAGAAGGCAACTACAAAACTTATATAACTCTCGAACTCGGCGGAAATGATGTGCTTGCCGCACTCAACAGCAAACTTTCCAATGACGAAATGCTGAAGATAGACTACAACTACGAAAAATTCAAGAAGACCTTCGACGATGAAATGAATAAAATGGATTCGAAGTAAATCACCATGTTGCACATTGCCGACGATATGGGTTGGTTTCAATGGAAGAATCGCAGGAGACCGTCTTATGGCGCTCCTGCGGTTCTTCTTTATTGGTTGTTGCTTAATTTTTTGCTTTTGTTAACGCCTTCACTATGCGGTCAAAGCGACCACAAAACCGGCACGGGAAGTCAGGACAGCCGGAAATCATCAATTTACGCCATTTTTGAAACGGAGATGACCAATTACCTGCCTTCGAGGCGTGATACTACATCTTTGATTCCGGTAACTTCCGTAATTCCGACCTGGTTGCATCTTATCACGAGTGAAAAAACCGATACCCTTGTAATGGCAGGTATTTCCGATCCCGGCTTACCCGATTCGCTTGCTTATGCACAGGCGCGTTTGCGGGCATTCGCAATGGCGGCAATGGCGAGGCGCTGCAAGGGCAGGTTTATCTCCGATTTCTATCTTAAATCACATAAAACCACTACCGATTCGAAATTCGAGGAAATGTACAATTTCATTGCATCATCAAGCGTTTCGCCTGAAAACACTACCGTTATCAGGGATACTATCCTGCAATCGGGAGAAGCCGTTGTACTTGTCGCCGTTCCTGTTCCTCAGGAGACAAAATCCAACGATGCAACCTGCATCGTAAAAAGCTACCTCTATAATTATGAATTTGAAGTGGATGGACGCGACCGCCTTATGCGGAAAATTGGAAGCGCAATTTCAACCAGTCGAACAAACGGTTCTTCCCAATTGCCCGACTCCATCTCCTTTTACGAGGTAAACCAACGCTTTACAGGAATTAAAAACATTCAACAGAAAATCAACCCGCGATTTAGCAAGTTTGAATACTATTATTTTTCATCCATTCAAGAACCGGCTATAACCGATGAAAACAGAATCGCAGGTTCTTCCTGCAAAAGCGGCTTATGGATAGCGATGCTTAATCAGATTTTTGATCAGCTTAGTTTTTTTATCAAAACAAACACTACGCAAACCGGGGCGGTTAATGATCAAACAGAAGATACGCGGAATGAACTGAACCGTGAAAAAAATCAGATTGATATGCGATTTTCATTTGGAGCTATCAACCTGTTGGACAATAAATTAATGGTACAGATAAAAATTTCCCATGAAAAGTAAATCCATTTTCATATTAGTCCTCAGCCTATTTTACCTGTCAATGCTTCAGGGTCAGACGTATGAGGAGTTTCTTAAACAACGACAGGCTGACTTTCAGAAATTCAAAGAGCGCCAGGAATCAACTATTGCCCAACTCAGAAAAGAATATGCCGATTATGTATCGAAACACGATCGGGAATATTCGGCTTATCTAAAAGAGGAATGGGAGAAATTTCAGGTATTCGCCGGGAAAAAGCCACCCGAAAAACCTAAACCGAAAACACTGCCAACCTATACTCCCCAACCTGACGCCCCTATTATCCGAATCCCGGTAATCCAGCCGCAAAATGTTATTCAACAAACCGCCGGCAATATTATCAGGTTTCCGCTGATTCAGAAACCCGAAAGTTCAGACCAGAAAATGGACCCATTTTCATTTACTTTCTGTGGTGAAAAGGTCTATTTTGATATTGATCCTGATCTGCAAAATATTAAAGCTGATTTAAAGGGCAAGCAAGCCATTATAAATTACTGGGACAAAGCCGGCGAAACAAACTACAACATGCTGGTAAACCAGTTAATGGCTGCCCGCGCGAAGTTCAACGTAAATGACTATGGGTATTTCATGCTTGTTCAAAAGGCTGCTGAAGCGGTTTATCCGCTACCTGAACAGACTCAGAACCAGCTTCTCTTCACCTGGTTTATAATGGTCAGATCGGGATTTGATATCAGGATGGCTTACAACAATCAGGAGATCGCAATACTTGTTCCATCATATAATATGGTTTATGGAAAGCGGTACCTTTCAATCGGCAACATCAACTTTTTCATATTTAGTCCGTTTGAAGGCGACAACATTATGACTTACGAAAAAACATACAGCCCCGCCAATACTCCGCTTGATTTCAACATTACCACAGCCATGAATTTTTCATCCAAGCCGATGAAAAAGACAATTCCGCTGAAGTTCAGAGATAAATCGTTTTCGTTTGAAGTTTCTTACGATCCCGGCGTGATAGAATTTTTTAAGAATTACCCGCAGGTTGACCCCGAAGTATATTTCAACGCCGCAGTTTCTGTGAATACCAAACAATCCATCGCCGAAAGTTTTATGCCAATCCTTAATGGAATGTCCGAAACCGACGCCGTGAATCTTTTGCTTAGTTTCGTTCAGCATGGATTTGCCTATAAAACCGATCAGGATCAGTTTGGGTATGAGAAGTTTTTCTTTGCAGAAGAGTTATTCTATTATCCGGCAGCCGACTGTGAAGATCGCTCGGTACTTTTTTCGTATCTCGTAAGGCATTTGCTGGCGTTGAAAATGGTCGGACTTGAAACGCCCGACCATTTGTTCACGGCAGTACATTTCAACGATGACGCCTTTGGCGATTATCTCACTTACAAAGGCGAAACCTTCATAGTTGCCGACCCAACGTACATCAATGCCCCGGTTGGAAAAACCATGCCGGTTGTCAACCTTCAGGACGCAAAGATTATCCCGATGAACGACAGCGATCACGAGATGATGACAGCCAACCTTGCCGCTGAAACAGCTCTGAAAGCAGGGATCAAAAAGGCTGGAAGCATGCCGAATGTAATCATTGACCGTTCCGGGAACTTTTTTGTAACCGGATTTTTTTCAGGCTCCATCAACCTGGGCTCATTTTCAGCCAAAGGATTTGTTGACGCCCAATCTTTTATTGTAGCGCGGATGGATCAACAGGGAAAGACGCTATGGGCGGATCATCTGAAATGTTCGGATAACGCCGCAGGACTCGCCATTCAACAGGACCAGAATGGAAATGTTTATGTGGCAGGTTCATTCAGCGGTACTATGGGAGATATGAGTTCCGGGAAAAACAGTGATATTTTCCTTGCAAAATACACTCCAACCGGCGAGCGAACGTGGATCAAAAATGGCGGACTCGACACTATCCCCCAGGGAGCCGGGTTGATCTATTCACTTGGATTTGATATCAATGGAAAGAAGGAAAACCTTCGCATAACAGAATATTCTCCAACCTATTCAGGTTATGGACTATTTCCTACCGAAAACTCTGTCGTTTTCAATGGTTTGCTCCTCAATACGCTTGTGCCTGCAACCGCTACTCTCGCTCTCAATGCCAGCGCGGAAATGGATTATTCTGAATTGCTGAAAAATGAATATGACCAGTTTGTTGCCAAACAAACCGACCGGTCAGTAGCCGGACTCCTGGCAATCTCCAACATTATAAAAAATACGGGGATGGTAATATCCGGAAAAGATGTTCAAAAGGCTTTCGACAAATACAATCCTTCATTTAAAGCAAAATGCCCGAAAATGTACAAGCTCATTGGTAAGGTTAGTTTCATAAAGAACTCGAACAACATCATTACCGTACTTACCGAAAACGGCTCAGACGTGTTGTTTGATAAACTTAAACTCACAAATAATTCCCAGATGCGGATTTCCATCCTGCCCGATGGCAATGCTCAGATTGACGCCATTTCGGGTGTGAAAGTTGGAAAAATGGTTATCTGGTATCCATTGAATTTCGTGCGGATACTCTCAAAATCGGGCGACCTGTTGTTTGATTACGACAGAGATCATTCGCAGGCCACGATGAATATGAGGAGGGATATTTTGAATTGACGAAGGATGAAGGACGAGGGACGAAAAGATTGAGAGAGTGAATAAATAACAAATCAGATGAAAAAAGTTTTGGTAACGTTTATTATAGTTTTTTCGACATTTTTTGCAATAGGGCAGGAGTTTGTGGTGAAAAATTACAAATACCGCCTTGTTTCCACCGAACTTTCGCCGAAAGAGGCAATTCAGCAGGCAAGAAAAGAGGCGCTTACAGCTTGTGTTCAGGAAAATCTCGGCGCGCAGGTGATGAATCTGACGAGGCTCGAGAAACAGGAAAACAATTTGCAGTACATGGAAAAGTTCAACGACTTTACCCAGCAGATCAGCAATGGTTATGTGCGCAGATTTAAGATTAAAGACACAATTTCAACATACGATCCAAATACGCTTTCGCTCGAAACCCGGATAACTATGGATGTTACTTTATACAAACCCGAAAACGATAATGAAGTCGGGTTGTTTGCGTCCACTGATAAATCAACATACCGCAATGAGGAATCGGCGGCGATTAGCTATTCGCTGAAAAAACCGGCATACTTTTACCTTTTCGATCTAAATTATCTTAACCAATATTGCCTCGTATATGAAACCCGCGAGCCGATGCCTGCGGATCAACCAATCACTTTTCCCGATCAAAAGATGATCTTTCAACTCACAATGGCAAAGGGGGATGAAAACGCCTACGAATTTGGCAGTTTTGTTGTAATTGCCGCCGTAAAACCTGTGAATTTCGGCGTTCCGGCGGGAGTTGATAACAACTGGAAATGCTCTTACATCGAATTTGACCGGTTTTTTCAGGTTATATCAGAAATTAAAAAAGATTACAGTATTGCATATTTACCCTATTGTATTGAATAAAACACAATGTTATAAAACCAAAGATCATGAAAATAAAAACGCTATTGTTCCTGCTTACGATCCTTCCTGTCCTCGCATTTTCACAGTACGAAAAAATGCTCGAAACCATGGAAGATGAAATGGAAACCCTCGAAAGCGGAAAACTGGTTTTGAGGTTCATCAATGCCGAAAACGGAAGTCCGGTTGATTCGGCAACAGTGGATATAGAAGGTATCGGAATCTTCAAATCCAACATGCAGGGGAAAGTTTTGATTGATTCTATGCCCGACAAAACCTACGCTCTCCGGTTTTCGCGAAATGGCTTTATCCCCGCAACATATCCTTTTGAAATTGTTGCAGGAACGATTTTCTACAATCGGTTCACGGTTTCGCCGGTCATTGAATTTGGCGCTCTCAGGGTTGTTCTCGACTGGGATAAAAACCCTGATGACCTCGACGCCCATTTTATAAAGGAAGGCGAATACCATATCTCATACCAAAAGATGCACCTTTCTGACGATGGCGCTGCAAAACTCGACCGTGACGATCAAAAAGGATTCGGTCCCGAAACCATAACCGTTAAGAAAATTGACAACAAGGCAAGCTACACCTATTATGTTAAAAATTTCTCCAACGCGACATCACCGGGATCAAAGGCGCTTTCAAAATCAAAGGCAACTGTAAAAATTTATGGAAACAACAAATTATTGAAGAGTTACACCATAAAACCTGATCAGAAGGGAACCACATGGATGGTCTTCACTATTGCCGATGGTCAGATCGCAGACAAGAACGAGGTAGGTAATCAGTATTAATTCAAAAAAACAGGTATGAAAACAATCATCGGAAAAGAGAGGATGAAAATTAGCATCTTCGTATATTTTGTTCTTATAATTATGCTGTCAATTCAAATCAGCGAGAGTCGCGCCCAAAAAATCAAGGTTGACAACATCGGGTATGAGTTAAAGGATGACAACATTCAAATTCACTACGATCTGATAGGCGAACCTGCAAAGAATTATAAAGTATCCGTTGTTTTGAAAAGGGAACAGTCGCCCGGTTTTATGTTCAAACCAAAATCGCTTGTGGGAGATATTGGCAAAGGAAAATTTGCCGGAACCGACCGCAGAATTATCTGGAATTTCATCAATGAATTTAAACCGGAGGAGGGCGTCACTGATTACTATTTTGAGGTAACTGCCAAAAAGCCCGGGAAAGCCTGGATATATATTCTGGGTGGCGGAATTCTTGCCGGCGGCGCTACCGCGGCAGTAATTCTGCTTTCGGGGAAAAAAGATGAGGCTGATCCCAAAATATTTCCACAACCGATAAGACCATCATCAAGATAGGAGATTATATGAAAAAAATATTTATTATCTTAATCTGTTTATTGGTCGCCATAAATCTGAAGGCTCAGGTTTCCACTTCGCGGAGCAAAACAGGATCATTAACAGCGCCAAGAAAGGTTGAAAAACCCGCAGATCAACCCGCGCCCGCAACGCCTCGCGAAACAACCGCTTTTCCGGTGAACAGTCAGCAGAAACCTGCACAGGACAAAGTAACCCCAACTGCAACTACTTCCACAGGAGCGCTTGATTATCAAACGCCATTTCTTCTTGCCGAAGTTTCGTTCATTGACCCTTCCGACAACAATTACCTTGACGCCGGTGAAGAATGGATGATTCATGTCAAACTGACGAACATCGGAAAAATGGCTGCCGAAAAATGCGAGGCTCAACTGGTTCAGGAAATCTTTAATTCAAATGTTACAATTGCTCCAATTCCCAGAATTCTCAAAATTCTTCCCGGCGAGGTTTATCAGTTTGATGTGAAAGTAAAAGCATCGCAGGATGTAAAATCGGGAAAAACACCTTTAAAATTGACCGTTCTCGAAAACCGCGGTTTTGACCTCGAACCTGAACTCAGACTTACTATCCCCACACGCGAATTTCAGCCCCCCATCCTTGAGTTTGTTGACTATGTAATCCAGGATCAAAACCGCAACAGCAAAATTGAAAAACGGGAAATGGTGGATGTCATCTTCCGTCTCCAGAACCGGGGAGCGTCAACTGCCTTTGGCTGCAAAGCCACGATTACCCTCGGAGCCAATGTCCTCCCGATTGATGTTCCAGCCGAGTATGACCTCGGCGACATCAAACCCGGCGAATTCAAGGATATTACCGCCTCAGTTGTCACTAATGCAAGAACCACCGAGGTCACCATGACCGGCTCTATCAGTGAGCGGAGCGGTAAATACAATAAGCAGAAATTTTTTACCATGCCGTTTGACGTCGTTCAGAAAAAGCCTGAAGAACTTGCCATTGCTACAAAGGTTGTACAACAGTCGGAAATTCCCGATGTTGCAAATATGAAACTCGATATCGCCGAGAATATTCCATCTGCAACAAAAACCAAAGAAAACGGCGTTGCCATCATCATTGGAAATAAAGATTATGAACATGCGCCCATTGTTGATTTCGCCATCAACGACGCCCGGATTGTTAAAAATTATGTCACCAAAGCTCTTGGCTATAAAGAGGTGAACACCATTTTGAAAGAAAATGCCAAACAATCCGATCTTTATACCATTTTCGGAAACGAGGGCAACTTCAAAGGACAACTGTATAATTATGCAGTAAAGGGTCAAAGCGAAATTTTCGTCTATTACAGCGGTCATGGCTCGCCGGATCCAAACACAAATCAGGGTTATCTTGTTCCGGTTGATTGTGACCCGAACACTGTTGCTTTAAATGGCTATCCTTTGCAACTTCTGTTGTCGAATCTTCAAAAAGTGATTGACGATAAACAACTCAAACAAGTTACCGTAGTACTCGACGCCTGTTTTTCCGGCGGCAGCGAAAAAGGCGCCCTGCTGAAAAATGTCAGCCCTGTTTCGATCCGGTTAAAAGACCAGGATGTCACTTCCGATAAAATGACTGTTTTTACAAGCGCTTCCGGCGATCAGCTTAGTAACTGGTATCCTGCTATGCGACAAAGTTTATACACCTACTTCTTTTTAAAAGGATTAAAAGGCGAAGCCGATATTGACCACAACAAGGTTATCACCGCTATTGAACTGCATCAGTATGTAGCTGATGAAGTGAACGGTGTGCCATACTGGGCAAAACGTATTAACAATGGACGAAACCAAACCCCAACGCTAAAAGGAAAAACGGATACCGAAATTTATAAATAACCTTTAATTGTCGTCTTATGAACTCAAAGATATTTATAGCGCCAATGCTGGCTTTTCTATTTTTATTCAGCGCATTTCTCCCTGCCCAGCAAATACTTTTCGACAATGGACCTTTTGTTACCGATCCAGGCGGCGGTCCCGGCGGTTCCGATTACAGTTTTTTAGAGATTCCGCTCGTTAGTTATGGTTTTAGCAATAAATATTCAGTGAACTATCGGGTGGCGGACGATTTTACCGTAACGGGCGACGGCTGGGTAATTGATTCAATCGTCTTCTTTCAGTATCAAACCGGCTCCACCACTGCCTCAACCATTACCGGTACAAATGTAGAAATATGGCAGGGCAGCAGTTTGGTGTGGGGCGATCCGTCAACCAACCGCCTGCAACGCAGTGTCTGGACAGGTTGTTACCGCGGCAATGATTTTACCAACACCCAACGTCCCATTATGCGAAACACATGCGTCACACCTTCCTTGTCGCTACCGGCGGGTAATTATTTCCTTGACTGGCAGTCCGATGGATCGCTTGCGTCAGGTCCATGGTGCGTTCCCATTACCATAATCGGGCAATACACTACCGGCGATGCTCAGAAGTATTCCGACGGTAACTGGTCAAATCTTTATGACGATGATTCTCTGCACGTTTATCAGCAGGGATTGCCCTTTATTATTTACGGCAGGGCAGCAGGATACCCGGCAACAATCACCATAAACCAAACCTATACATTTTCAGATCCTTACAGCCTTTCGAGTTACCGCATCATTGGTTTGCCAGGTCAGACCAACTTTTCGCTGGCAAGCGTTATTTCAGGAAAGCCTGGCGAGAACTGGACTGCTTTCTGGGATAATGGTCATTCAGAAGATTACATGAAGTCTTATGATGGCTCGGCAAACTTTACATTCAGTCCCGGCAAAGCTTTTTGGGTTACAAGTACATCTCAGGTTGCCATCAATAAAACAGTGAATTCCGTTTCGTTAAATTCGTGGGATGGCTACGAAATTTCTATTAACACCAATGGATGGACGCTAATTTCGAATCCTTTTGAGAAAGATGTTAGTTTGAATGCAATCAAAGTCTTTAACGGACTGCCTGATAATGCAACCCTTTGGGACTGGAATAGTTCCTGGAACTCTGCAACCACTCTGCAAACCGGCAAGGGATACTATTACTTCGATGCGATTGGGAGCTCTTCCGTTCTCGATATTCCCTATCCGGGAAAAAAAGAGACTTCCGGCAAACCCATTACCGAACCCGGAACCGGCGGACTTACTCTTTCGCTGATGGAAGGCGACAAGACGATCAGTGGCGTACATATTATCTATAACGACCAATCCTCCGCCGATTTTGATAAAAATGACATTATCATCCCCCCCGGCGATTTCGAAACTGCGGGCATCCGTATTCTTGCGCCACAAGTAACCAGTAAATACAAGGAGTTTTTTGTTGAATCGCGCAAGGCTGTGGAAGAAGGACAGTCGTACCAGATTCAGTTGAAAAACAGTGGTGGAAGGAAATTACAGTTAGCCTGCAAAGGTTTGGAAAACTTCCCCGACCAGGAGATTTACCTCGTAAGCAATACAATTAATCACAGCATTGATTTAAAGAAAGAACCCATTTTTGATATCCTATCCGGCGCTGAAACCCGCACGCTGTTAATCGGGAACCTGAATTATATCGAACAGCAAACCACGCAATTATTTGCAAGAGATGAGACGTTGTTCAATTGTTATCCAAACCCATTCAGTTCCTTTGCAACCATTGGCTTTTCCACAAAAACAGATGGTTTTGTTAATATTGAAGTTTATGATGTTGCCGGTAGAAAAATCCGGCAGATTGTTGATCGCCAGACGCCAAAGGGATATCACGAAATATCGTTCAATGCCGAGGATCTCGATCCGGGAATTTATTTCTGCAGGATGTATGCCTTCTCACTTACCTCCCAAACCACCTTCAACAAAGTGATCAGATTGGAAATTTACTGATGATAAAGACACAGAAACTTTGAGTGTTTCCATCGTTTTAAGAAATCCTGCTTGTCGGTAAACTTCAATAAATTTCTTATAACCCTGAAGTTTAAAACAGGCAAAAACCTTGGATTTTCCATTGAAAATAAATAGGTGGAACATACATGGTAAACATTTTCAGAAATGGACAAACAATGTTGTGGAAAATAATAAAGCAGAGCGAGGAATAATCAAAGCGTTAATCAATAAGTACAATGCCAATAAATTCATTGCAATTTTTGATTTCGCTGTCAGCGCTCACACCTCCTCCGCCAGCCAACTGCCAACAGTTCGTTTGTCGGCGTCAAAACCAATGCCGAGTAGAATCCGTCTCTTTGCCGAGTCGTTGTATTTGTCGGCGTATCGTTTGTTTTTGATTTGATCAAGCGCCTCCTGAGCGGCGCCCAGCTTAAACTCAACAATATAAAGAAATCTTCCGGCGTCAATTACCACATCAATCCGTCCGAAGGAAGTAAGAACCTCGCAATGTGTTTCGAAACCGAGCATCTTTATAGCGAGATAGAAAATACTGTGAAAGTAATTCTCTTTTTTCTCAATCTGCTGATAGGTGAGGCTTGTGAAGAGCGAAGATATGAGCGCCATGAACATCTCAGTATCGCCAGTGGCTATCGCGACTTTCATTCGCTGTAGTATAGATTCATTTTCGTATGCCGGATTCTCGTTCAACATAGCAAGTAACATCTCATACCATGATTCCCGCACCTCAAGGTTTGGATAATCAAGTATCAGAAGTCCGCTTTTTTCAGCTTTAATGGTAAGGTAACCTGTTTGAAAAAGCACGCTGATAAGATCAATACGGTCAATCTCGAATTTGTCTAATACCCTCGCATTCACTGTTAAGTTTTCCAACTCAGCCACATTTGCATTTAACGACTTAACCAATTTTGTAAGAAAAGTAGGCGTGCCTGTTCTGAACCAAAAGTTTCTAAACTGCCCATCGGCGAAAAAGTTTATCAGCGAAAAAGGATTTGAAACAAAGTTCAACCCATCCCATGAGTAGCCATTATACCAGCGCTTTATTGAAGACAGAAGTTCTTCGCGTCCCCCCGATTGAGCCTGCCATTTGTCGAGGTATTCGCTAAAAAAGGTTTCGATTTCCCGTGGAGTAATTCCCAGCAAACAGGCAAACTGTGGCGAGATGGTGATATCGCGAAGGTTGTTCAGGTCGCTGAAGATACTGACATGGCTGAATTTGGAAACTCCGGTGAGAAACACGAAGTGAAGAAAGGAATCCAGCGGTTTGATGACGGAGTAAAAGTTCTTTAAGATTTCGCGGTTTTCAATCGCTTGCGGAATATCTTCCAGATAGTCAATAATTGGTTTATCATACTCGTCAATCAAAACAACCACAGGTCCGCGTTCAAATAACTTTTCTACCAGTTCCCGGAACATCTGATCGTAGGCGCCGCTGGACAGGATCACGCCATACTTTGCCGCTTCGCGATTAATAATGCTTTTCAACGCTTCCGGCAGCCCGTTCGATTTATATCCCGACCCGCTCATGTCAATATGGATTACCGGATGTACCGCCCAGTCAATCTTTTCTTCTATCCAAAAGCCTTTAAACAGCTTTTTATTCCCAAGGAAAATCTGTTTCAGCGTATCAACCAGCAGCGACTTGCCAAATCGTCGGGGGCGCGAAAGAAAATAATATTTTCCTTCCAGAAGATGGTGGATTGTTTCTGTTTTATCCACATAAATACAATTGCGATTTACTATCTCGCTAAGGGTTTGGATACCTATGGGAAGGTTTTTCATGGGCTTCGATTTATACAAACTTACACAATAATTGCAAACGGGTTAAATTACACTGTTCTGATCGCTGGCGCCAGGTTTCAGGTTTCAGGTTCCAGGTTTCAGGTTCCAGGTTTCAGGTTCCAGGTTCCAAATCCTTGTAATTAAGGCTTGTTAAACCATGATTCTATCTCGTTTGAAATTTTAAACTGTCGGAAGTGAGGCGCTTATTTCCTATTCAATTCCTCCGCCAGCCAACTGCCAACAGTTCGTTTGTCGGCGTCAAAACCAATGCCGAGTAGAATCCGTCTCTTTGCCGAGTCGTTGTATTTGTCGGCGTATCGTTTGTTTTTGATTTGATCAAGCGCCTCCTGAGCGGCGCCCAGCTTAAACTCAACAATATAAAGAAATCTTCCGGCGTCAATTACCACATCAATCCGTCCGAAGGAAGTAAGAACCTCGCAATGTGTTTCGAAACCGAGCATCTTTATAGCGAGATAGAAAATACTGTGAAAGTAATTCTCTTTTTTCTCAATCTGCTGATAGGTGAGGCTTGTGAAGAGCGAAGATATGAGCGCCATGAACATCTCAGTATCGCCAGTGGCTATCGCGACTTTCATTCGCTGTAGTATAGATTCATTTTCGTATGCCGGATTCTCGTTCAACATAGCAAGTAACATCTCATACCATGATTCCCGCACCTCAAGGTTTGGATAATCAAGTATCAGAAGTCCGCTTTTTTCAGCTTTAATGGTAAGGTAACCTGTTTGAAAAAGCACGCTGATAAGATCAATACGGTCAATCTCGAATTTGTCTAATACCCTCGCATTCACTGTTAAGTTTTCCAACTCAGCCACATTTGCATTTAACGACTTAACCAATTTTGTAAGAAAAGTAGGCGTGCCTGTTCTGAACCAAAAGTTTCTAAACTGCCCATCGGCGAAAAAGTTTATCAGCGAAAAAGGATTTGAAACAAAGTTCAACCCATCCCATGAGTAGCCATTATACCAGCGCTTTATTGAAGACAGAAGTTCTTCGCGTCCCCCCGATTGAGCCTGCCATTTGTCGAGGTATTCGCTAAAAAAGGTTTCGATTTCCCGTGGAGTAATTCCCAGCAAACAGGCAAACTGTGGCGAGATGGTGATATCGCGAAGGTTGTTCAGGTCGCTGAAGATACTGACATGGCTGAATTTGGAAACTCCGGTGAGAAACACGAAGTGAAGAAAGGAATCCAGCGGTTTGATGACGGAGTAAAAGTTCTTTAAGATTTCGCGGTTTTCAATCGCTTGCGGAATATCTTCCAGATAGTCAATAATTGGTTTATCATACTCGTCAATCAAAACAACCACAGGTCCGCGTTCAAATAACTTTTCTACCAGTTCCCGGAACATCTGATCGTAGGCGCCGCTGGACAGGATCACGCCATACTTTGCCGCTTCGCGATTAATAATGCTTTTCAACGCTTCCGGCAGCCCGTTCGATTTATATCCCGACCCGCTCATGTCAATATGGATTACCGGATGTACCGCCCAGTCAATCTTTTCTTCTATCCAAAAGCCTTTAAACAGCTTTTTATTCCCAAGGAAAATCTGTTTCAGCGTATCAACCAGCAGCGACTTGCCAAATCGTCGGGGGCGCGAAAGAAAATAATATTTTCCTTCCAGAAGATGGTGGATTGTTTCTGTTTTATCCACATAAATACAATTGCGATTTACTATCTCGCTAAGGGTTTGGATACCTATGGGAAGGTTTTTCATGTGGCATTGATTTATTCAAACTTTCATATTTTCCCATTATCAAAATTTGATTTACCCCATTGTAAATTGTCTATCGCCTGACGGCTCGACACTTTCCAAATTATGCCAGTCAGAGTTCAGGATTATCCGAACCTCATTTTAAAGGCAGGATTCTTTTGATCTTAACGAACACGAACATCACAATGCATAAAATTCTATTATTCCTTCACCACCTTCGCCTGATACACTGCCTTTTCACTGGTCAGTATCAGGAAGTAGATACCTTTTGGCAGGTTTTGAAGATTCAGTTCGAGGGTATTGCTTTCCAGTGAAAACGACGGTGTGTATTTCAACCCGGTTACGGATAAAAAAATGGGGTTTCTGTTATCAATGGAAATGCCATTTGGGATGGTAACTGAACAACGATCTGCGGCGGGATTGGGATAAACTGAAAGTTTATATGTTTGTGAGTTGGATTCCTCTGCGCTCACAGGGTTTCCCCAAATAATAGCAGCATATTCAGGATGATCAATGAATGGGTTGCGATTGTGCTGCATACCATAAACAGTATTGTTCCTGTCGGTCTCTTTTTGCGAAACGGGATCAATGTTACACCAATGCAACATAAGTTGTAATGCCCAGGGTTTGAGTTGTGATCCCTGGGTTGAGGGACTTCCAGCCCAGCCCGCATCTTCGGTATAGTAACGGGTTGACATATAGAAATATGTGCGGGCAAAATCGCCTTTGTAATCGTCAATGGGTTCAAATACGGTTCCTGTATATCCGGGCCAGTTGCATGTGCCGAGTTTACTGCCATTTAGTGACGTCCATGTTGGCGAAGAAACCGTACCATAAGGATAATTGTCGCGCATTCCATTCACTTTCCCATCAGTAGGGTAGATATGGAAAATATCCGAGTTCATTGGAGGAGTGTCATTGAACCAGCTTTTAGGCCAGGAGTGTTCGCGATTGTAGCAATCGCCCTCGGCGCTATAATTTCCACATTGATCTGATCCAAAGGTGAATGAATATGGTGGGTTTCCATTGGGAGTTCCATTGGGAATGTCGGAATACATGTCCCATACTTTGCCATTGGGTTTATCGTCGGTAGTATAATAAGCAGTCCAGAGACCGCTGTAAGATATTACTGTATGACCCTTGATTATACTGTGTAGCGCCGCCTGTAAAGCCACGCCGGTTTTTCCGCCCGCCTGATCGTAATATCCGGCAGGGATCTGGGCTGACAGTTTTGTTACAGTTACTATGCACAACAAGGCACACGCCAGAGTTG
>JBAXRP010000091.1:0-15339 GCA_037131145.1 Bacteroidota bacterium | reverse complement strand
TCATGTTAAAAAATATTCCCAATGCCAATATATAATCCGCTTGTACCATCCTGACTGTTAAACGCCCTTCCGTAATCAACAGAAAGAATGAAATTGCTATTGAGAGCAATCCGTAAACCAAGTCCGGCAGAGAGGTGAAGCCGCTCTTTATCAGAATCAAAAAACATCTCCTGTTTATCTTCGGGTATAGTATTGGTATATATTCTACGTTTGGTCGCCACCATTCCGCCATCAAGGAAAGCAGTAAGCCCCAGATAAAGGTTTTGCTTCATTACCACTGATTTGAAGAACTTCCATCGCAATTCAACATTTCCGAAAGCCACGCCATCGCCTACAATTCGGTTGCGCAATATCCCGCGGAGGGTTTTGGCGCCTCCAAGCCCGTCGGGTTTAATCGTATTACTATAAGAACTATATATGTATGGCAATATATAAAAAGGCGACGATCCGCCTGCGGTTCCCTGGTAACTCAACTGGTAAGCCGCTACCAGCCAGTTTTTAACGAGTGAAATATATTGCCGGTGCGTAACTGCGAGTCGGATAAAAGCATAAGGCGAATTGCCTGCAAAAGTGGGCGCTGAAAGCAGCAGAATTTCCGACCACAAACCTCTTTCGGGCGCGGCTTCATTATCGCGGGTATCAAATACCAACCCTGTTTTCAGAATAACTGTAATCCCACCTTCCTTTTCATCAGGTCCTATCAGCCCGTATTTCACATACTCGTCGTATAGAAGTGCAGTATCCGGTAGTTTTTTATCTTCCGGCTTACCTTTGTTGAACCGGCTTATATTGACCGTACCCATTCCCATACCAATAACATTGACCCCGGCGAGCCATCTGAATTTCTGCGAGGTAATCGGTCCCTGAAAATCGGCCATCACCCGAAACATATTGCGCTCCATCTTATAAAACATCCTCGAAATGTACTCAGGCGAGCCTTCCGTAATCAGATCAGGGTTATAGTTGGCTTCATAACCATTGAACCCGAAAAAATCGAGCGCTCTTTCGGGAAGATAATCAAGATCAACGGAAATCCTTATGCCTTTTGGAATCAGATATTTTGAATCATAAAAAACCTGGTAAGCCGCGCTGCCTTTGGTAAACCACGAACATTCGGCAAAAATTGTATGTTTGTATTCAGGATATGTAGAACCATCGCCATAATAGAACATCTGCCCAAGCGCGCCAAGTTGAATTCCCATATCGGCGTCGTAAGCGATTATAGGCAATGCCGCCCATGTCCAGCCGGTTTTCTTTTTCTCCTTCAGAGGAAGATTTGACGAGTCGGGCTGCGCCGTTAAGTCGGGGAATGAAAAAAAACCGACCAAAAAAAGGAAAATCAATCCCTCACGCTGATTTCTGAATGTTGTCATTCCGAATCCTCCCGCGCAAAATCTTGTTTATTCCGTTCCCTTGAATAATAACCAATGAGCCAGAGCATTAAAAGGATAATACCAAAACTGCATGCAATTATCAATCCATTCGTTGTTGTTCCGAAATTTTCATAATCTCCGCTGATAACGCCCTGCTCGCCAAGCCAGGTTACAACGACTACGCTTCCGTTCTGGATGAAATGTGCCAGAATCGGCGTCCACAATGACCCGCTTAGATAAAAAAGGTATCCAAGCATAAGTCCAAGAACCAGCCGGGGTAAAAACCCGTAGAACTGGAAGTGCATTGCGGAAAAGAGAAAAGCCGAAGTGAATATCGCAAAGTGAATATTCCCAAACCATTCACGGAACAGGCGTTGAAAAAGTCCGCGGAAAAGCAGCTCCTCCCCTACCGACGGTAAAACGGCTATCAACAAAAGATTGAAGAGAAAACTACCAAAATCAGGCATTTGCATAAAGGCTTCCGTAAGTTTTGCAGCCTCCTCTTCTGCGGTCTTCATCCAATCTTCAAGCCATTTCAGCGATTCGGGTAATTTCAATAATTCATTCAGTGAAACAAGTCCGTTGATAAAAGGTAACGACCCAACCATCAAAACCAGCGTTATCAGGTAAACCTGCCAGCGCGATCGTTTGTTGAGCAATAGAAAACTGAAAGGATTTACCCCGAAAAAAAAACCTGCCATCAATGGAGGCAGAATAAATAACCCGAAAGACTGAATAACCTGAAAATACTTGAGAATCCGCAAGGTTTTTGGATCGCTGAAGTCGCTGAGTGCGTTTGTAATGTCTGCAATCCCTACCCCAAACAGTGGACCGGCAAGCGCCAACCCAAGGAAAAATGTTATTGCAAAACAGGCAATCATGAGCAAAATGGCAAAAAGTACCCGGGTAAACGGCGTAAGGCTTGAAAGGATTGGTTGTTTGGGAAGGATCACGGAAATTGGCTATTTTTGCGGCTAATATAGTCTAATTTGGTTAAGATCGGAAATACGGAACTTGGGGAATTCCCGCTCATTCTCGCGCCAATGGAGGATGTGACCGATTCGCCTTTCAGGGTGATATGCAAGGAGTATGGCGCAGATGTGCTGGTGACAGAGTTTATTGCCGCTGAAGGGTTGATTCGCGACGCTGAAAAAAGTAATAACAAAATGACATTTCAGCCATCGGAACGACCAATCGGCATCCAGATCTTTGGTGAAAATGTTGAATCAATGATGAAAGCCGCATCGGTAGCTGAAACGGTTTCTCCCGATTTCATTGACCTTAACTTCGGTTGCCCGGTGAGGAAAATTGTGATGAAAGGCGGCGGCGCGGCTTTGCTACAGGATATTCCGAAAATGATCCGCATGACCGAGGCAGTAGTGAAATCAACGAGTTTGCCGGTGACAGTGAAAACCCGCCTCGGATGGGACGACGCGCATAAGGAGATTGTGGAAATTGCTGAAAGGCTTCAGGACGTCGGCATCGGCGCCATTGCTATTCATGGACGTACGCGCGCCCAGTTGTATGGCGGCTCAGCCGACTGGACGTTGATTGGCGAAGTAAAAAGCAATCCCAGAATGCGCATACCGGTATTTGGAAACGGCGATGTTGATTCCGGTCTCAAAGCAGAGGAGATGAAAAACCGGTACGGCGTTGACGGAATCCTGATTGGTCGCGCGGCAACGGGAAATCCGTGGATTTTCAGAGAGATCAAATCATGGCTAAAAGCTCATTCAATGCCTCCCGTTCCTACAATTGCTGAAAGAATCAGCGTTGTAAGGCGGCATATCGAAACCTCAATTTCTTACAAAGGCGATCGCGCAACTCTCTATGAACTTCGTAAACTTTACAGCGGGTATTTCCGGGGAATCCCGAACTTTAAATCGTGGCGGCTTAAGATGGTAACGACGCCGTCAATTGAGGCAGTTCTGGAACTGCTTACACTTATCGAAACAACTGCTTGTTAAACCTTGATTCTCTCTCGTTTTTCCCTGGGATTTGGAACCTCGAACCTCGAACCTCGAACCTCGAACCTTGAACCTTGAACCTTGAACCTTGAACCTCGAACCTCGAACCTGGAATTTCTTAAACGCGCAGTTTTATCCCGTATTGAATGTATTTATGGTATCACCACCGGAAAATCGTACCGGAATTCATCGTGTTCCGGTTTGCCCAGAATGTTGGTCAGGAAATCCGAGTATGCATCGGTGAATGAGAATTTATTGATATCGTAATAATCGTCGGAGAGAGGTTTATTTCCAACAGCGCCCATATCAATGGAGGTAGTATTGAATTCTTCAAGTTCGACGAAGGGAACAATTTTATTCATCACCGGCATTTGTCCATACTCTTCACGGAGCAAAAGGTCAACAACTTTATCGGCAAGAGTGGAAGTTAACCTTCGGTCGTAATGGCGGCAATGGCCAGAACGCGGGTAATATCCCGAAATCTGGGCGCGCGCTTCATTTCCCAGCTTTGCGCTGATTTCTGAAGCAATCACACCGCTGACGCCGCCAAAACGCGGATGCCCGTATTCGTCCACTTCTGAGCTCGCATAAACGACGTCCACCTTCCCGGTTTTTTCGTCATACCAACGGGTTCCTTCGGAAACAGGAATTATAAGACACTTCTTTTTGGAGTTCATGTAAGCCTCTTTTACTGTTTCAAAAAAGAGGTCTTTCCTCGCTTTGGTGATCTCAAATTCAGGAATCAATCCCAACATTCCTCCGCCAAAAATGGCAGAACCTGTAAGCCAGCCGGCGTCGCGTCCCATCACTTCCATGACGATAATCCGCGAATGAGATTCTGCGGTGGTTCTCAAACTCGCAGTAAATTCCATTACCGACATTGCGGCGCTTGGGAAACCCGGACATAAAACCGCTTCAATATCCCTACCGTTGAAGTGATGCGTTGTTCTGGTACGCAAATCGTTATCAATAGTTTTCGGGAATCCGATTACAGGTATTCCTTCGGTTTCAAATAATCTTTTTGCTGCGCCATTTGTATCATCTCCGCCAATAGTGACAAGTACGTCAATTTTGTACCGGTCAAAATTTTTCAGTAACTGCGGCACGCGGCTTTCGGGATTTTTTTTGGATGGAAACGGATTAGTTCTGCTCGACCGGAGCGCCGTTCCGCCGTAATAGCCATCATAAGGCTGATTCGTCAGATCAACCACATTACCATTGCCGAGAAGACCTTTCCATCCCTGGAGGATTCCGTAAACTTTAAAACCAAGCAAAGATGCGCGGTTTCTAACTGCCTCGATGCTTGAATTGATGGCAGGCGTGTCGCCTCCGCCTGATAATATTGCGAGGGTTTTGCCCTGAAAGAGTTTCTTTTCGTATTTCATAATCCTTTGTTAAAACGTTTTGCCGTGCAAACTTACGATTTTTTGACAATTCGTTACCACGGCAAAATTACATGGAACCAAAGATCCGTGCAATCAATTAATAAATGTTGTTTTGCTACAAATGTTTCGTCCCCAGAGGGACTTATAAACACCGACAGGTCTTGCAGACGCTGTCAGTTTTAGCGTAGCAGTCAGACCTGTCAGGGTCTGCAAGACCTGACGGGGTCTGTTTAACTGTTCTAAAGAGATATGTAGTATTTTACAAATCCTGTCTGAAATTATTTCTAATTTTGGGGAAATTTTATAAATGAAAATTGCAGTATCTGGCGCCAACGGACATGTTGGCGTTAATCTTTGTAAGGCGTTGGTTGAACGCGGACACTTTGTAAATGCGCTCGTGCATAAACATGCCGGGGGTTTGCAGGGATTACCAATTCAGCTTGTTCACGGCGATATTCTTGATAAAAACACTCTTAACCCTTTGATTGAGGGTTCAGACGTTGTGTATCATCTTGCTGCGCGGATTTCCATTACCGGCGACCAGAACGGTATGGTTTCACTGATAAATACAGAAGGGACAAAGAACATGCTTGACGTTGCTGCCCGATGCAAAGTAGGGCGCTTCATCCACTTCAGCTCCATCCATGCATTTCGTCAATATCCGTATAATGAACCGCTGACTGAGTCAAGACCGCTTGTAGGCGCGGAAGGGTTTGCTTATGACCGATCGAAAGCGGCTGGTGAACGCGCCGTTATGGAAGCCGTCGGGAATGGACTTGATGCAGTGGTTCTTAGTCCTACTGCTATTATCGGTCCTAAAGATTTTGAGCCATCGCTGGTTGGAAAGGCAGTTATTGATATTTGCAAGGGAAAAATTCCGTCACTGGCGCCAGGCGGTTACGATTGGGTGGATGTTCGCGATGTAGTGGAGGCAGCAATAAACGCCAGCGATCACGGTCGAACTGGTCAAAAATATCTGTTATCCGGTCATTGGCATAGTTTGAAAGAATTTTCGCAGATGATCGGGATTCATACAAGAAGAAAAACCGTTAGCGCTGTTGTTCCAATGTGGTTAGCGAGGGTCGGCTTGCCGTTTACTTCGTTATACAGCAAAGTAGCAGGAACTGATCCACTCTATACAAGCGAATCATTGAAAATTATCAGTGAAGGGAACAGACAGATCAGCCATTCAAAAGCATCAATAGAATTGAACCACCATCCGCGTCCATTTTCAGATACGATGAGAGATTTTTTATCATGGCTTAAAGAAACCGGACGCATTTAAACGCAATAAAAAATCCATTGATGAAAGAAGCAACCTTTTTCATAATCGTATATGTCTGGATTGCCGTTGCGCTGTTTATTTTCCCGGTAGTATTGCGGGTGATAGCCCCTTACGGTCGTCATACCACCAGAAAATGGGGCGCGATGATTGATAACCACATCGGTTGGATACTGATGGAACTTCCCGCATTGCTTGTATTTGCAGGTTTTTACCTGTTCGGCTCCGGGAACCGCCCATCAGTTACCTGGGTATTTTTCGCACTGTGGATTTTTCATTATCTTAACAGAACACTCATCTTTCCCTTCCGCCTTCGCACAAAAGGGAAAAAAATGCCGCTCGCCATTGTATTTATGGCAATCGGTTTCAACTTTGTAAATGGCTTTATCAATGGCTATTATTTTGGAACCATAGCTACTGTGGAACAATACCCGAATTCTTATTTTACCGATCCAAGATTCATTTCGGGACTGGCGATATTCTTTGCAGGAATGTTTATCAACTGGCAATCGGACCATATTCTTATTCACCTTCGCAAACCGGCCGAAAACAGTTATACGATCACATGGAAAGGGCTTTTCAGGTATATTTCATGTCCCAACCATTTTGGTGAAATTGTGGAATGGTCAGGATTTGCTTTGATGACCTGGAGCTCTCCCGCGCTTGCCTTTGCATTATGGACGTTGGTGAATCTCATGCCGCGGGCGCTTCATCATCATCAATGGTACAGAAGCGCTTTTCCAGATTATCCGGTTAATCGAAAGGCGGTTATTCCTTTTCTTATTTAACTTTCAAACATAATGAAACATTCTATTTATCTGCTGTAAAGTCCCCTCCATGAAAATAACAATCCTTATTATCCTTGCCACTCTGATTACCTTTGCCTCCTCCTGCCGCAAAAAGACGGAACCGCCAATGGGTAGCGATAAAATTCTGATCGGAGCCACAACCGTGGATACAATTTCATATCTGTTCGCCAAAGTTACTACCCAGCTCAATAGCGCCGGCGGCAACCAAATCTCGCAGCATGGCCACTGCTGGAGCCTGGAAGTTAATCCTGATATTGGCGACGCGCACACCTCACTCGGTAATATTTCAAACCCCGGAAAGTTTACCAGCGATTTATCCCCGCTAACCGATAATTTAAAATATTTTATCCGCCCATATTTTACTTCCCAGGGGGGCACAGTTTATGGCGCTCAAATAGATGTATTTACACTGAAAAGAGGAAAACCGATAGTCATTAGCGATAGCGCGTTTGAATTAACAGTCTCCTCAGTTAAAATCAGGGGAACCGCAATTTTCGACAGTGGATCTATCATAACCCAAAAGGGTATATGCTGGGATACTACTTCAAATCCAACGCTTCAAAAATCCATTGGCTATTCGGAAGAAGGAACTGGCGCCGGCTCTTTTGTTACTTCAATTACACTTCTGACGGATAGCGCTCAATATTATTATTGCGCTTATGCAATCAATGAAAAAGGCGTTTCATATAGTGAAATTAAGAGCTTTCAAACATTGACAATAAGTAAACCTACAGTTTCAACTTACGGCGTCACTGAAATTACCAGCACAACAGCTACAAGTGGAGGGAATGTTACCGACAATGGAGGAGCCACTGTAACTGCCAGGGGTTTGTGTTACAATGTTTCACCCAATCCCACCCTTGCCAACAACTTTACTACAGATGGCAGTGGACCCGGCAGCTTTACAAGCCGGTTGACAGGTTTAACAGCCAATACCTTATACTATGTAAGAGCTTATGCAACTAATAGTTCAGGAACTGGGTACGGGAATGATTCGAGTTTTTATACACTTTTTATTTGTGGTTCTGTAATTACAATAAACCACGTTAAAGACTTAATTGCTCCTGTAACAAAAACTGTTACATATAGCACAGTTTCAAATATTCCGGGAGAACCTTTAAAATGCTGGATTACCAGCAACCTTGGCGCCGATCGCCAGGCAATTGCAGTAAATGACGCCACAGAAGCTTCCGCAGGATGGTATTGGAAGTTCAACCGCAAACAGGGATATAAACATACCGGCTCAGCTAGAATACCCAATACAACATGGATAACCAGTGTTAATGAAGACTCAGATTGGCTCGCGGCAAACGACCCTTGCAATATTGAACTTGGCAACACCTGGCGCGTACCTACTTATACTGAGTTGTACAACGTTTACAACACCGGCGGTTGGACTGACTGGAATGGACCTTGGAACTCCATAATAAACCTTCATGCTGCCGGATGCCTTTACAGCAGCAGCGGGGCGTTAGTAAATCGCGGCTCAATCGGCTACTATTGGAGTAGTTCGCAAATCAGCGCGGCAAACAGTTGGAACCTGGTCTTCCACAGTACCGGCAGCTCTGTTACCATCAGCTCCAAGACGTATGGCTTTCCCCTCCGTTGTCTGATAGACTATTAACTTCCTGACCTCCTGTTTTAACAATGCTGATTATCGCTGATTAAACAAAAGCGAACTCGCAAAATATACCGTCGCTATTTTTGTAAAACAGTTGGGTAGTCCCAACTGCAATGGTTGAACTCTGGGAAGTTTACAAAAAGAAAACCTGAAATATTTCGTAAAAAAACACATCGCGGTTAAATAAAACTTGTTTTTTCAAATATTTTGTTTAATTTAGTCATTAAATCTGAAAAATTATGAAAACATTTCTACTTCTTTTCGAAACAGCTCTGTTTGTTATCATTTTTGGTACCGCTAATGCGCAGTATTGTGCACCGGTTACTTTCGGTTGCAACTCCGGTTATCAAATGACACAATTTCAATTAAATGAAATCAGCCAAACGATACCATGCGCAGGAACGCCATCCTATTACCATAATTACACCAGCCTAAGTACCGATCTGGCTCAAAACGGATATTATACATTATCTGTTCAAACAGGAAATTATTATATGTATGTGACGGCTTGGATAGATTACGATAAAAATAATGTTTTCAACAATGAAACTGAACGTGTAACGCTTTTTGATTGTTACTCTCCAGGTACTACCTACTCCTCATCCTTTACGGTTCCGGCGTCGGTTGCAACCGGCTCCACGAGGCTTAGAATCCTGGCTTCACATAATGGGTTTCCTTCAGATCCATGTTACGATGCGGGTATGGGAAATTGTTCTGATTTCTCCGTGAACCTTGTGTCTGCTGTGTTCCCACCATCGGTCAGCACTACCTTAGCTACGGAAGTAACATCATCGGGCGCTGTGTTGAATGGGTCTGTTAATGCCAATGGCGTTTCTACGCAGGTTGAATTTCATTACGGATTAGACCCCTCTTATGGAAATACCATTGCCGGAGTTCCGGGAATTGTAACAGGAAACAGCCCTACTGATGTGACTGCCGCTTTATCAGAATTGCAACCAAATACAACTTACTATTATCAAATTGTTGGATATGGCGCGGGCGGCTATGTTTCAGGGGGGAGAAAGACATTTACAACCGGCGCAATTCCACCTTCGGTTGTCACTTATGACGCAGAAAATATTTCAGGTATATCGGCAACGCTAAACGGCATGGCTAATGCAAATAATTTGCTTTCCGACGTTTCCTTTGAGTATGGAACCGATATTTCGTATGGCTCGACTATTATTGGAAATCCGTCGCCAATTTCAGACTTTGGGAATCATTCAATAAATGCTTTTCTAACTGGTCTTGCATTGAATACAACCTACCATTACCGGATTAAAAGTACGAATTCAGCAGGTACAACCTATGGGGAGGATATGAACTTTACAACCTTGGCTACACAGTATTGTATTCCGGTTTATTCAACCGGCTGCGCTACTAATATAGGAATAACCTCCTTTGAATTGAATGGGTTCTCGCAAACAATTTTATGTGACGAAGCATCAGGTTATTACAATGACTTTACCTCGCCAACTCCCTCTACCGATCTTACAATGAACGATACTTATATTATTTCAGTTACGGCAGGAAGCGACTACACTCAGGTAACGGTATGGATTGATTATAATATGAACAATGTTTTTGATATTTACAACGAATCGGTCGCTACGATTCAATGTACTACCGCAGGGACTGTTTATTCAGCGCCTTTTACTGTTCAAATCTCATCGATTACCGGGTCAACGCGGCTCAGGGCAATGTCCAATATTCCTGCTTACTCTTATAGTTCATCTTCTTATAGTTATCCGTCAGATCCATGTTCACTTTATGAAACCTATGGAAATTGCAGTGATTTCACCGTCAACCTGCTTCCGCAACCGCCGGCGCCAACGGTGATTACATTAGACGCCGACGGCGTAACGAGTTCGGAAGCTGTTTTGCATGGAACTGTCAACGCAAACGGAACCCTCACAAATGTTACATTTAATTACGATTTGTATCCTTATTATTACTACAGTACAGCGCCTGGCGACCCAACTACCGCAACAGGTAGTTTGGATACCCCGGTAAGCGCGGCTTTAACCGGATTGCACCCCAATTCAACCTACCAATTCCGGGCGGTTGGCGAAAGTATTGGAGGATCAGTGCAAGGAGCCTACCTGGAATTTACAACAATCGCTGTTGCGCCTACAGTTTTAACCGGCAGCGCAACAAACGTATCAGGCGTCTCTGCAACGCTGAATGGAACTGTGAATGCAAATAATTTGTCTTCCGACGTTTTCTTTGAATATGGATTGAATACCGGCTATGGTATCCAGGTTAATGGAAATCCGTCAAATTGTACTGGGTTTTATGATGAAGCGGTAACATTTTCATTAACCGGGTTGACAATGAACACAACCTACCATTACCGGTTAAAAAGTACGAATACAGCAGGTACGTCGTATGGAGACGATATGACATTTACAACATTGTCAACACCTTATTGCATCCCGGTATATTCAACCGGTTGTACCGATGGAACAGGAATAACATTTTTTCAGTTGAATACAATTTCCCAAACGATTGCCTGTGAGGGAACGCCGGATTATTACCATGACTATACATCGCCGCCTACTCCCGTTTCCACCGATCTTACCATGAATGAAACATACGAAATTATGGTTACGGGGGGACATGACGATACACAGGTAACCCTTTGGATTGATTATAATTATGACAATGTTTTTGACCCCTATTCAGAAACCGTCGCAAATATATGGTGCAGTTATTCTGGTATAAGCAATACATATTATTTCACTGTCCCCGTTTCTTCCAATACCGGATTAACACGGTTAAGGGTAATGTCAAAATACCGTTACGACTATGACGGTTTTCCTTCCGATCCATGTTCTCTTACTGAAATAAAAGGAAATTGCGCTGATTTCGCCGTAAATATGTTACCCGTGCCTCCTGCGCCAATAGTTACTACTTTGGCGGCTACCGATGTGGCGGGTTCAGAAGCTACAGTTCATGGAACGGTGAATGCAAACGGAACCTCCACCAATGTATCATTCAATTATGGGTTGACTAATTCTTATGGTAGTTATGCTGTGGGAAGTCCGAGTCCTGTTACAGGCAGTTCGGTTACTCCTGTCAGCGCAACACTAACCGGATTGGTTGGCAATTCAACATACCATTACCAGGCGTCAGGATCGAGTATTGGCGGGACAACATCAGGAGACGACATGACATTTACAACTACCGAGGTTCCGCCCACCGTTACTACCCTAAGCGCAATTGAAATACAGGGAAACTCTGCAAATTTGAATGGAACGGTGAATCCAAATAATTTACCCTCAACGGTTTCTTTTGAATATGGGTTGACAGCAGCGTATGGCTCAACTATTGCGGGCAGTCCGTCGGATGTTTCAGGTAATTTTACTCAATCGGTAACAGGTTTAGTAACCGGACTAGCGCTCAATACTACTTATCATTACAGGATTATTGGCGCTAATTCGGCAGGCTCTTCTGTGGGCGCCGACATGACGTTTACTACATCGCCTACACTTTATTGCATGCCCACCTTTTCAATGGGTTGTAATACTTATGGCATAGGATTAACATATTTTGGGCTGAATACTATTGCACAAACGATTCCCTGTAGCGGAACGCCATTTTACCATTATTATCCCACCTCTACCGATATTAACAAGAATAGCTCTTATACCATTTCGATAAAATCGGGATATAACGGCGGATATTACTATCCAACATATGTGACGGTATGGATTGACTACAATCAAAACAATGTTTTTGACGGAGCCGGCGAAGTTGTTGGAAACGGACTCTGTTATACAAGTTATACTACCTATACGATTCCCTTCACTGTTTCCGCAACGGCGTTAACCGGACCTACCACGCTGAGAACAATAGCTACGTATGCCGGGTATGCTGTTAATCCATGTGGCTGGAATAATTATGGAAATTGCACTGATTTCGCCGTGAATATTTTAGCTCCATCCACACCCCCATCAGTTACTACAAATGCAGCTTCAGGCGTAGCAGCTACATCGGCTGACCTGAATGGTATGGTCAACGCAAACGGAAGCTCTTCAACCACTGGATTTAATTGGGGTTTGACTGTTTCTTATGGCAATACCGTCGCAGGCGTTCCGAGTCCGGTTACGGGCAGTACGGCTACGCCGATAACCGCCTCTTTATCGGGATTAGCGCCCAATACAATTTACCATTACCGGGCATGGGGCTCAAATTCATCCGGGACGGTAAACGGCGCCGATATGACTTTTACCACCAGCGCTATTCCGCCTACGGTGACAACTCAGGCTGCAACGGGAATAAATGGTCATATTGCAACGCTAAACGGACTTGTTAATGCCAACAGTTCTCCAACAACTTCCATATATTTTGAGTACGGACTTACGATTGCTTATGGATCAACCGTGACTGCATCGCCTTCGTCGTTGTCAACCGGCATAGCCACAGCGGTAACCGGGTCGTTAACGGGTCTTCCGTTCAGTACAACCTACCACTACAGAGCAGTTGCTTCAAATGCCGAGGGAATAACTTATGGCAGCGATATGACTTTCCTGTCAGGAGCTACTTTAACCTACTGCACCCCCTATTACTCCATCGGCTGTGCAACATATAATATGGGTTTGACTTACTTTTCGCTCAATACTATTTCCCAAGCGATTACCTGCACAGGAAGTCCCTCTTATTACCATAATTTCCTGGCGGTTTCAACTGATCTGGCTCAAACCGGCGCTTATAATATTACGGTAACTGAAGGAACAGGATATTCCGTATATGTAAACGTTTGGATAGATTATAACCAGAACAATGTATATGATGGCGCCAGCGAACTGGCAGGACAGGGAATATGCGCCAGCGGAGCAACAATAAACATTCCCATTACGATTACCGGTTCCATTTTGGGGGTTACCGGACTCAGGGTTATGGCAGATTATAACGGATATCCATCTCTTCCCTGCGGTTCATATACCTATGGAAACTGCTCCGATTTCTCGGTTAACATTATAGCTCCGGTAGTTGCAGCGCCTGGCGTCGCTACAACCGCTGCGACAAATATCTCCGGTATCTCTGCAACCCTTAACGGAACCGTGAATCCAAACTTCGCATCTACAACGGTTTCCTTTGAATATGGAACAGACGTTACTTACGGAACTACAGCGCCCGGAAATCCTCCGACGGTAACGGGTAATGCCCCTCAGGCAGTAAGTTTCGGACTTGTGGCGCTTTCATTAAACACTACTTATCATTACAGAATTGTCGCCGCAAATTCCGAAGGCACATCTTATGGGAACGATATTACATTTACCACTTTGGCAACCCAGGTTTGTATCCCCGTGTTCTCAACCGGATGTATCACATCTTACGGACTTACCAATTTCCAGCTCGGCAGCATCAATCAAGCCATCGCATGTACTGGCTCGCCAAGTTATTATCACGATTTTACAGGATCTACAACTACCGACCTGATACCAAATAACACCTACACAATCACAATGAACGCAGCTTACAAAGATCACCGTGTTACAGCATGGATTGATTACAACCATAACAACGTATTTGAGGTTGCGACTGAAAAGGCTTGTCAGGGATATGCTTATGGTAATGGATATACCATGAGCTTCACAATTCCAGCCACAGCCTTACCTGGTCAGGCAAGACTCAGGATTACTGCGAGAGAGTACTCTGCCGGTTATCCGACGGATCCCTGTTCCCAAACTGAATTGCTTGGAAACAGCGCTGATTTCACTGTAAATATACTTCCTCCGGGTCCGCCATTTGCTACAACGGTGGCGGCTACAACCATTGGCGGTTCAAAAGCCACTTTAAACGGATCGGTCAATCCCGATAATCTTTCAACTACTGTAACCTTTGACTATGGCTTGACCAATGCTTATGGAAGTTCTGTCAACGCCTCGCCCTTGACTTTAACAGGAGGAACTTATCAGGCAGTGACAGGAGCGATAACGGGTTTAACGGCGAATACTCTTTATCATTACCGGGTTAGCGCAGCAAATTCAGGCGGCACGGCAACAGGAGCCGATATGACTTTTACAACTATGTCGGCAAACACTTTCCAGGCAAGTACTTCTCCGGTATTTCTGGGTTCCACCAATCAGCAGATTCTGAAGATTGAAGTGGTTAATCCTGGCTCCGGTAATTCTGCGCCTATTACTTCGTTCACATTTAATACCAACGGGTGTACACAGGTAGCCGATATTTCCAAAGCAAGGTTGTTTTACACTTATACCAACAACTCTTTTTATGCCAGTTATCTGTTTGGTTCTGATGTAATCAGCTTCGGGGCGCCGGGCGATCCGTTCACATTTACAGGAAACCAGTCGCTCTCATCGGGCACAAATTATTTCTGGCTCGTTTATGATGTATCGCCAACCGGCGCGCCAGGAAATGTTCTGGATGCTGAATGTACCTCTATCACTTCAGGAGCAGCCTTTACTCCAACTACAACAGCGCCCGCAGGAAACAGAACGATCTCTACAGGCAAATTCCTTGTATCTGTTACCGGTACGCAGGCTTCTACAACTGCGGTTTCAAAGGGATCGGTAAATAATGAGATCCTTATGCTTGATTTTTATGTTGCAGGAACAACGGGTACATTGCCGTTGACTTACCTGCAAACCTATTATACCGGAACCACTTCTAACGACGTTGCTGCCGGCGGCTTGAAACTTTATGTCACATCAACGCCTGTTTTTGCTACAACCACCCAAATCGGATCAGCGATCAGTTTCAGTGGCAGCTATGCATCGTTTAGCGGTTTGACTTATGATCTGCCGACGGGTCATAATTATTTCTGGGTCACTTTTGATATCGCCACCGGAGCATGCGGGGGCAATATAACAGACGCCCAGATAAACTCTTCAGGAATTACAGTGAATGGACTGTCATATCCGCTAACCTCCCAG
>JBAXRP010000090.1:0-15449 GCA_037131145.1 Bacteroidota bacterium | reverse complement strand
ATGTAATTCGACAATAAAAGTAAGCAAAATTAAAGAATTAGCTAACTTTACAAAAAAAAACATGGTCATTGCAGTAAGTGGCGCAAGCGGATTTATTGGTAAAACTCTTGTAAGAATACTTCAGCGAAAGGATTGGACTGTCAGAATCATTATCAGAGATTCATTTTCATTGCCTGATCAAGATTTTCTTAGTCAGAACATCGAAGGCGCTGATGTGGTAATTAACCTTGCCGGCGCGCCGGTTGCCAAAAAATGGACTCCCGATTATATGAAAGAGATTATCGCCAGCCGGGTGACAACCACCCGGAAAATTTCAGACGCCATTAACCTGGCGAAACGAAAGCCGGCTTTATTTATATCCACTTCTGCAATTGGCATTTATGATTCCAAAGAAACACACACCGAAACCAGCCTTTCTTTTGGCAATACCTTCCTCTCAAAAGTATGTATTGAATGGGAACATGAAGCGCGACTGGCAGAAATATCTACCCGCGTTGTCATTTTTCGCCTTGGCATGGTACTTGGTAATGACGGAGGAGCGCTTGATAAAATGCAACGCCTTTTCCGTATCGGACTTGGCGGAAAACTGGGTTCTGGTGAGCAAGCAGTTTCGTTTATCCATATTAATGACCTGATGAATGCATTCATTTTCGCAATCGAAAATGAAAATCTTAGAGGAATAGTCAATGCCGTGTCGCCATTTCCATCTTATAACGCCGAATTTACCGATAAACTGGGCAAAGTTTTCAATCAACCAACCTGGATTGCTGTGCCTGCGTTTATTTTGAAAAAACTTTATGGCGAAGGCGCGCAGGTAATGCTTGACGGGCAGAAAGTTATTCCGGAAAAACTCATGAACGCCGGGTTTAAATTCAGTTTCCCAACAATTCAAAACGCGCTTGTTAACATTTTCAGTTGACGATTTTCATCTCATCAATCAGGCGACTGGCGCCGTAAACCTTATCAATTATAAAGAGGCAATAGCGTATGTCGAGCGAGATATTCCTGCATTGTGATGGGTCATACATTAAATCGCTTAATGTGCCTTCCCAGTTGCGATCAAAATTTATACCGATCATTTGTCCATCTCCATTTAACACGGGACTTCCAGAGTTGCCGCCGGTTGTATGGTTACTCGCAGTAAATGCCACGTGCATGGTTCCATCCCTGTCAGCGTAATTGCCGAAATCATTGCTTAAATACAATTTCTTTAGATTAGTATCCACCTTGTAATCATAAATTGTTGAATCTTCCTTCTGCATCACCCCTGATAAAGTAGTATAATAGTTATATTTAACTGCATCAGCCGGTTCGTAGTCATTCACCTTTCCATAAGCGATACGCAGCGTTCCGTTGGCGTCGGGGTAAAGCGCTTTTCCCGCTTGCATTTCCATCAACGCTGCCATGTATAATCTTTGAATACTGTCAATCCTCACCATTAAACGGTTAACTCCCGGCAGAATATTCTTTTCGTGCCAGGTATAAATGCCCTGCATCATAGAGAAAACGGGGTCTTTATCGAGTTTTTTACAATGAGACGGTTTATAACCGTTTAAAAAACGAAGAAGCCGGGTTGAATCGGTAAAAAGAGAAGCCGGGAAAACCTCATTAGAATATTGACTGAAATCATTTTTGTACCGGATTGAAATCTCGCTGATAATTTCAGGCTTATATTGATTATCCATTTTGTCCGACATTTCCTGAAGCGCGACAGCCATAATTTTCTGATCAATAGAGGGCTGCCAGTTTTTATAAAAATCCCGCGTTAAGAGACGCATATTTTCCAAAGCCCTGCCAATCGCTGCCGGGGTTGTCAGTTTGTCTTTGCTAATCTTTGAAAGTTCTCTGAAACCGGCTGCAAAGCGGATGATCTCAATTCCCTGCGCAGCCTCTGTAATATAAATGGAGGATAAATCCAAAGGCTGATATTGCTCATAGGCAGTCTTAAAAGCATCCTGTAATCCACTGTAATTTACTTTCCAGCGCTCATTTGAATCAGCCTGGAGTTGGAACTGGTGTTCAGCCACTTCTTTTTTTGCAATGGCGTCGAACCTGCGAATTCCTCGTGATTCTCCGATCATCTTTTTCCAGTAATTTGCAATCCCGTTGACTTTTGCCATGTATTGGATTCGAACCAGTGGACTTTCGTCCATCGCGGCATTCATAATATCAAGCCGTTTTTGCCTGAGACTGATTCTGAGAGGATTTTCCTTATTGGCAATTAGATCAACTCCGCAGGAAGAAAGGTACTCGCGTGTTGTGCCGGGATAGCCAAAAACAAATGTAAAATCGTTTTTCTCGTATCCCTTTAAAGAAATTGGAAGGAAACTCTTTGGTTTATAGGGAATATTATCTTTTGACCATGCTGCCGGTTCGTTATTGGCATTGGCATAAATCCTGAATACCGCAAAATCCCCAGTATGTCTGGGCCACATCCAGTTATCTGTATCGCCGCCAAATTTTCCAATGCCTACGGGAGGAGCGCCAACAAGCCTGACATCCTTAAAAACCTCGTTCACGAAAAGATAATACTGATTACCATAATAAAATGGTCTGACTTTTGCCACAAAGTGAGTTCCTTTTTCGGTCTCTTTCTCAATCTGTTCAATATTCTGCCGGATAATCTGATTCCGCTGCATCTCGTTCATATCTGCCGTTACTCCGGTTAGCGTTTTCAATGTTACATCCTCCATCCTCACAAGCAGTGTAACCGTTGTACCAGGGCAAGGCAATTCCTGTTGATTTGACTTTGCCCAGAAACCGTTTGTTATATAATCGCGGTCGAGTGAGCTCAGCCGCTGAATTGCGCCCAGACCGCAATGGTAGTTAGTAAAAATCAGCCCCTTTTCCGAAACTATTTCTGCCGTGCATCCGCCGCCAAACTGAACAATGGCGTCTTTGAGGCTCGAATGATTGACGCTGTATATATCTTCCGCAGATAATCTCAATCCGAGATCCTGCATCTTTTTTACATTCAATTGTTCAACCAACATCGGAACCCACATTCCTTCCTCGGCAAAACCAGTTATCCTAACTATTATAAAGAACAAAACAAGCAGAGTAGATTTTTTCATAAATTGTTTAGTTTGAATCGGACATAACAAATTTTCTTACCCATTTCGAGCCACTTTTCCTCATAGTATGTCTGAATATGTATCACTTCATCATCAGTGCCGGAGTGATAAAGATCATCGGTATTCCAGAGGATTTGATGGTTAAGTTTTTTGATGACGTCAATGGAATAGAGATAAAATGCGACATCGTCTGTTTTTAGATGAATGATTCCGCCGGGAGATAAAACATTACTATATTTTTCAAGAAATCCTGGAGAAGTAAGCCTCAGCCGTTCCTTACTTTGCTGCGGATCGGGGAAGGTAATCCATATCGCCGAAATTTCGCCAGGCGCAAAGATCTTCCCGATATGGTCAACGCGGGTTCGAACAAAAGCGACATTTTTCAAATTTCCTTCAATCACCGATTTGCATCCCCTCCATAACCTGGATCCTTTCAAATCAATCCCGATATAATTCAACTTAGGATGTTTTGACGCCAGTCCGACTGTGTATTCGCCTTTGCCGCATCCCAGTTCAACAATAATGGGGCGATCATTTGCAAAATATGCTTCCTGCCATTTCGAACGCAAGGCGAATCCATTATCGAGTTCATGATATGAAGGTTGAAAAAGATGAGGGAAAGTAAGATTTTCCTGAAAGTGAATCAGTTTTTTCTTTGCCACTGGTCACCCTGTTTGGTAAGTAACCAGGCGCCTTTAAATTCGGAGGACTGGGCAGAAGCCAGTAATTGTAACGCTTCCTCACGTTGTGAAAAGGTTCCCATTGCGACCCGGTAAAGCCCGGTTTTTGTACGGTCATAAACAGAAGCCTCAATTCCCCGGGATATAAGATCCTGAATCAGTTTTTCGGCATTCTCTTTTAACCTGAACGCCCCGATGATGACGGCAAAGCTATTTGCAGAAACTTGATTTTCTATTGTTGCCGAAGTTGGAGTATCAGCATTTACAGGTTGATCCGGAGAAACCTGCTCTGTTTTCATAGCTGTTGGCGTTATAGCGACGCTGTTTTTCGATATAGAGGTTTTTTGAATCGGCACAGTTTTCTTCTCAAAAAGCGATGCTGAAGAAAACCGGGAAAACACCGAATTCAGGATTCCCGCATTATTTGCATATTTTGCCGAAATTTTATCATGTTGCAATACGCCAATAATTGCGGCAATTCCTAAAGGCAAAGCAAGAATGGCAGCCCACCGGAGAAATCCCGGAATTATTAACCTTTTCTTTATTTCATTTTGCTGAACAACTTTTTTTCTACGGATATTTCCTTTTGAAGCCTGACGTGAAACCGGAGGAGAGATGAAAGTGGTAAGTCCGAAAGATTCGGGTAGCAGATTTGCCGTTTTATGTTGTTCAAACTGAATGTTACCTTCCGCGCCTGCAAACAGTCGTCCCACCCTGGAAAAATGAAGCGATTCGCCAACGTTTAATGATTTCAAACATTCTTCGGCAAAATCCTCAACAAGATTACAGCCATCGGTATATGAGACGCCAAGCGAAGTAGAAACCCTGGTTGCCAGTAAACCATCATTGTGACGGAGATTAATATTGAACAGTAATTGTTTTGAAGGTGGATGAAATGTATGATTTACCGGATCAATTCCTGCCGGCGCGTAATTGCCGATAAAACCGCCAAAACCCGGAATGATCACACAGTCGTGCTCTGACAATAATTCAGAAATGCAATTTCGGATTTCCATTGAGGATGGTTATTTTGAATTTGCAAAGTTATTACATTTCCTTGCATTTGTTCAGGTTCCGGCTGGAATTTTTAAAACATCGGAAGGTGTGTCAATAGAAATACTTTCATATTCGGTTTCCCGCGTTTGAATCATTAATCCATTGGAAAGCCAGCGTAGCTGTTCAAGCGATTCGGCAAGTTCAAGTGGTGAAACCGGGAATGCAACAATTTGCTGAAGCGCAGCGGGCTGATAGCCGTAAATTCCGATATGTTTGTAGTAATCTGTTCCTTTTAGCCTGTCATTCATGGCGCATCCACGGGTAAAAGGTATTGCCGACCTGCTGAAGTATAGAGCCTGTCCTGAAATGCCTGTAACAACTTTTACTACATTGGGATTATCGAGGTCATCAGTGGAGGTTATTTTTTTAATAAGCGTTGCCAGAGGGAAACGTGAATTTATCATGCAATTCGCCAGTTGAGAAATCTGTTCGGGAGCAATATAAGGTTCATCACCCTGTATGTTTATAATAAAATCAAACTTTTCTCCTGCCGATGCGAGTTTTTCAACAACTTCCTGGCAACGTTCGGTGCCGCTGCGATGATGGATAGCGGTAATAATCGCATTTCCGCCAAATGATTGAAGATGATTCCATATAGCTTCATTATCGGTTGCCACAACTACTTTAGTCAGTTCGTTGCATTTCATGGCTTGTTCATAAACGCGGCTGATCATGGTTTTTCCGTTGATTAAAACCAGCGGTTTTCCCGGAAAACGCGACGAATCGTAACGGGCAGGAATGACGCCAAGTATTTTCATCAGAAAAGATCAGAATAATCCATGCAACTGAGCGTTAATGCTGTCAATAACCTGGCCAAGATCTTCAGGATTTTCGTTGACCTTAAGGTTATCGGCGTCAATGATGAGAAGTTTGCCGAATTTATAGCCGTTAATCCAGTCTTCATACATTTCATTCAGGTTTTTCAGATAATCCAAGCGAATGCTATTTTCATATTCACGACCCCGCTTCTGAATCTGATTAACCAGCGTTGGAACAGAGGCCCGAAGGTAAACCAGAAGATCGGGGGGCTGGATGAATTTATTCATCAGATCAAACAGCGACCTGTAATTATCAAAATCACGGGTGCTCATCAGGTTCATGGCATGAAGGTTGGGCGCAAATATGAAAGCGTCTTCATAAATGGTACGATCCTGAACAACAGTTTCCCCTGAATTTCGAATCTCAATGACCTGCCTGAAGCGGCTGTTTAAAAAATATATCTGCAGGTTGAATGACCAGCGTTGCATATCTTCATAAAAGCTGTTCAGATATGGATTTGTATCAACATCTTCATAATGAGGCGTCCATCCAAAATGTTTGGCAAGCAAACCGGTTAAAGTCGTTTTTCCGGAACCGATATTTCCGGCTATGGCAATGTGCATGTCTTAGATTTTGTGTTCAAAATTAACAAAATGAATCAACTCTGCGATATGATTTGCAGGATTTCATCAATATATTTCCTGTCGTTTGACAGGCGGGGAACTTTGTGCTGCCCTCCCAGTTTTCCTTTCATTTTGAGCCATTTATAAAAGGTGTTGGGAGGAGCTATACGGATAACCGGCTCTTCGAGCATTAGATTATGATATCGTTTGGCCTCATAATCAGAGTTTAACGATTTCAGGGCAGTATCGAGTGAACTGGTAAAAAATGAAAGGTCTTCGGGTGGTTTTTCAAATTCGATAATCCATTCATGGGCTCCTTTAATTTTCCCTGAGAGGTATATTGGAGCTGCTGTGTATTCCGCAACAATCGAATGACTTCGCAGGCAGGCGACAGCCATGGCTTTTTCGGCGTTGTCAATAATTACTTCTTCTCCAAAAGCGTTGATAAAATTTTTCGTTCTTCCGGTAATTTTAATCCGGTAAGGATCAACGGAGGTAAACTGAATTGTATCGCCGATCATATATCGCCATAACCCGGCATTGGTTGTAATGACCAGGGCATATTGTGTATTTACAGTTACCTCGTCAAGACAACAAGCCTTGGGATATTCTAATCCTATCTGGTCAGGGGGAACAAATTCATAGTAAATGCCATAATCAAGCATAAGCAGCATATCATCTGCTTTATCCCTATCCTGAATTCCAAAAAAGCCTTCAGAGGCATTGTATGTTTCGAGGTAATTTACCTCATCAGAGGGTAACAAATTATGAAACTGTTCGCGATAGGGTAAAAAATTCACTCCTCCATGAATAAACAACTCAAAATTGGGCCAGACTTCAAGGATGTTAGATTTTCCCGAAAGTTCAAGAACCCTTTTGAAAAGTAGAAGCGTCCATGAAGGAACACCTGAAATATTGGTAACATCATGCTGCATGGTTTCTGAGGCCATCATCTCAATCTTATTTTCCCAGTCATCCATCAGAGCAATTGACAGATTGGGGGTTCGCAGGAATTCCACCCATACAGGGAGGTTCTGGATCAGTATTGCAGAGAGGTCTCCCTGGTAATATAAATCGTTGTTTACTTCTATAATTTGATGCGAACCGCCCATAGCAATTGCTTTTCCGTTGAATAGCTGTGTATTCTCGTGAATGTTGCAATATATGGAAAGCAAATCTTTCCCTCCTTTAAAATGACATTCCTCCAGCGCTTCCAGGCTTACCGGAATGTACTTACTTTTATCGCTGGTAGTTCCTGATGATTTGGCAAACCATTTTATTTCAGAAGGCCATAAGATATTCTGTTCTCCTTTACGCAACCGGTCAATATCTGACTTATGAGCTTCATAATCAAGAACTGGCAGACGATTCGAAAATTGGTCAGTGGTAATCAATGATTTAAAGTCGTACCTTTTTCCCCATTCGGTATTTTTTGCAGTAGAAAGTAATTTCCTCAGCAACTCCGCTTGCACCTCATGCGGATATTTTTTAAAAAGCTCGATCTGATGAATTCGTTTTTTCATCAACCAGGAAATAACCGAATTAATCAATGCCATAAAAGTGGGTAGGTAGGGTGACCAAATGTACAATAAAATCAATTCTTCCAAACAATCTTAATTCAGAAATCGGTAATTATTAACATTTTTAAAAAATGTTACGTTATTTTTAACATAACCGTTTGGAAAAAGACAATAATGTTGTATGTTTGCAAACCCTAACATCTAATCGAAACTGACAGGGTGATAAAAACCATCTGATTAATCACAAAATCAAACTATTTCTGCTTTGAAATGAAAATTTTAGTCGGTAAATGTCGTAGCTTGACAATTATTCGCCAACATAGCAACTTAATGAAAATACAAATTTGAATGCCATGAAGTTTCCTGACAGAATGTGGTTACAATCCCGTGAATTAACCTGTCAGGCTACCGGCGGTAAAAATAATAAATAGTTAATAACTCTTAATTTTTCATTTAAAATTTCAACTATGACACCAATTAGTTTGTATATCGTAGAGGATGAATTAATCGTTGCTCACGATCTTAAGAACAGGCTGACAAGCTTTGGTTATGATGTATTAGGCATTGATGCCAGGGCTGAAAATGCAATTGAAAATATTGCAGCGCTTCATGAAAGAGAGAAGGAGCCTGATATTGTGATTATGGACGTTGGCCTTGCCGGAAAAATGGATGGAATAGAGGCCGCCCGGGTGCTCACGGAAAATTATAATTGTGGTATAATTTTTCTTACAGCCGCTAATAAAAGTGAGGTTTTTGCGAAGTCATTCTCGCTGAAACCTTATGCTTACTTGTTTAAACCAGTTGATATTGATCAGGTTCGCGCTGCAATTGAGGTAGCCAATTATCAACGCAATCTCGAAATTACCAACGAGCGTATCATTTCCGAATTAAAAAATGAAATTGAACAACGCAAGAAAGTTGAAAAAGAACGTAATCTGCGTCTTCAGGAACGAATTCGCGCAGAACAGAAGGTCAACCAGTTGCTAAAACAGAAGCACCACATGGAAATAGACCTTATCAACCGGGAGTTATCAACATCTTCTATCTTTATTTCCCAAAAGAACAAAATCATCGGACTGATTCGTAAAGACATCAACCGCCTGATGAAAAATGATCGTCAGCTCACCAAAGGCGATGTATCAACAGTCCTGAAAACAATTGATGAAAATATTAAATTTGATAATGACTGGTACCGTATTAAAGCGCATTTTGAGCAGATTCATCCGGGATTCTTCGACCGGCTGCGGAAAACCCTTCCTCAACTTACGCCGACCGACCATAAATTATGTGCATTGTTGCGTATGAACCTAAGTACAAAAGAAATCAGTCACATATTGAAAATCACTGCGCCAAGTACTGAAATCTCACGCATCAGACTAAGGAAAAAACTTGATCTGCCAAAAGGAATCAATCTGACACAATTTATCTGCGAGGTTTAGTCGATCAAAATCAAGAGCAAAAAAAAACGCGGTGAAAGCCGCGTTTTTTTTGTTAATTAAAGCCTTTCAGCCAGCTCATCACTTATTTCGAGGGTGTGGAATACATTCTGTACATCATCATCATCCTCAATAACATCAATAAGCTTCAAAACTTTTCGGGTAGCGTCCTCGTCAAGAGCAACTGTAGTTTTTGGAATACGTTGCAGAGAAGCGCTTTCTGGTTCAATCTTCAACTGCTCAAATTTCCTGATCATACTCCCAAAATCCTCCATCGCAGTTGTAATAGTAAAAAAATCATCCTCCAGCGATATATCTTCAGCGCCTGCATCAATCACTTCCATCTCAAATTCATCACGATCAAGATTTCCCTTGGGAACAACAAAAATTCCTTTGCGGTCAAACAGATAGTTCAGCATCCCATTTTGCCCCAATTCGCCGCCATGCTTATTAAAATGAGCGCGAACATTGGATACTGTCCTCTGAAGATTATCGGTTGTACACTCAACAAAAATTGCAACGCCATGAGCTCCTTTTCCTTCATAAGTAGTTTCAATAAGCGCAGCAGCATCCTTGTCTGCTCCTTTACTGATAGCCCTCTGGATAGTATCCTTGGGCATCGAAGCGCCTTTTGCATTAGCAATTGCAAGGCGTAACCGGGGGTTCCCGTCAGGATCAGCCCCACCTTCTTTAACGGCAATCGTAATATCTTTGATGATCTTTGAAAATATCTTCGATCTTTTAGCATCCAACGCTCCTTTTTTGCGTTTGATAGTTGACCATTTATTGTGACCTGACATACTTTATTTGTTTGTTAATTAACAATGTAAAATTAAGAAAAATTTGTTCCACTATCGAAACGATTGGTAATTTTGGGGTCACAAACTTACGAAAATCCCCTGTTCGCGTGCAAAAAACCATTATATATTTTTGTATCCTCTGTCTGGGCGCTACATTGCTGCTAATCCGATGCGCAAATCCGGTCAGTCCGCAAGGTGGTCCTAAAGACATCAAGCCGCCTAAAGTATTGGCATGTGACCCTTTTTCCAACAGTATTCTGTTTGATGAAAAAAGTTTCAGAATTGATTTTGATGAATTCATCACGCTGAAAAATCCCGTTAATGAAATTTATATTTCACCCCCATTACGAAAACCTCTTGATACCCGACTCCGGGGAAAATCGCTTGTCGTACTATTTGATGATTCGCTGTCGGCAAATACAACCTACTCCATTACATTTGGAAATGCCATTACCGACCTTACAGAGAATAACATTTTGAAAGGTTTTAACTATGTGTTTTCCACCGGATCCTATATTGATTCCCTTTCCTTGCAGGGAACTCTGGTTTCTGCATTTGATCACACGCCTCAGAAAGATGTTTTTATCGGAATCTATATTGATAATAACGATACTATCGCCCTTGATTCATTGCCCCTCTATGTCCCACCTTATTATATTACCAAAACGGATGAAAAAGGGCAGTTTGTGTTCAATAACCTCCAGAATAAAAAATGTAAGTTAATGGCAATTGCCGACCAGAACGGCGACCTGATCTTCAATCAGCCTTCAGAAAAAATCGCCTTTCTCGATAGCCTTGTCGAGCCATTTTATATGGAGATCAAGAGCGCCGATACACTCGTTGCCGTGGATTCCACAAAAAAAAGCGATACAGTTAAGCCTGTTCAGCCTGTATATCCAACATGTGAACTTTTTTTATTCGAACAAACTGACTCCGCTCAACGTCTCGTAAAATCTACTTTTCCTTCTCAGGGAATGGCTTTGCTGATCTTCAGGTTTCCGGTTGAAAAATTACAATTAACCCCATTAAACTTCGACTCCATCAAACCCTGGTTCATCCCTGAATTTTCCACGAAACGGGATTCGGTTACGCTTTGGATTACACGGACGGCAACCGATTCAATTACTCTGAGAATTGCGGCTGAAAAACTAACTCCCGACACCGTTGATCTTGCCTGGGTAAAAATAGAAAAAAAACAAAAAAAAGATATGCCCGTCATGGAAGAACGGCTTTCTATTGTCAATCCAGCCAGCGGATTCAGCTTAAATCAATATAAAAACAAACTTGTATTGGCATGGTCATTCCCATTGAGCAGCGGCGATTTTAAGCGGGTATTACTGATTGAAGATAAAGACACGCTTCACCCAACCATTGAATACGCCGATAGTTTGCATCGAAAAATCCTAATTAATTATTTATGGAAAGAGGAAAAAAATTACAAGCTGATTTTTCCTGATTCAACCTTCTATGGCTTGAATGGAATAACTCAAGATACGGCGCTCCTGAATTTCAAGACCAAAGCAGAAAAAGACTTCGGGAACCTGATACTTTCTGTTAATTTACCTGCATTTACAGGAAACTATATAATTCAATTGACGAACGAAAAGGAGACTACTCTTTTTGAAGAGCAAATTGTATCTGAACCTGGAAAAATCCGCTTTGATTTCATTATCCCGGGTAAATATAAAATCAAAGCCATCAAAGACCGGAACAAGAATGGTAAATGGGATTCAGGAAACTACAACCGCATGATTCAGCCTGAAGAGGTATTGTATCTTCCAAAAATGGTGGAAATTCGTTCAAACTGGGATGTCGAGGAAACCTGGAATTAATGCAGCCCGCATTGATTAATACAGTCAATCAATTTTATCACCGCTTGTGTTCGTAAGGAATAGAGAATCATTTTGCCGTCGCGTTTAGACTCCAGTAACCCTTTACTTTTCAGTATATTAAGATGATGCGAAGCGGATGCCTGTTCAATTCCGAGATGAACATATATTTCTGTAACTGTCAATTTCTCATTTTCAGTAAGTAATTCTACGATGGCAATACGCATCGGATGAGCCATTGCGCGGAGTCTGCTGGCAGCCATTTCAAGTTTTTGAATATCAATTGCGGTTTTCGTTTTCATAGCTCTGATAATATAGTTAGGCGACAAAGGTAAAAAATATACGTAATAGAAATTTTCCCGCGTAATTTGCATTTCAATTTTCGTAAATGGAACGCCGCAAAGCGAAACTTTTTATAATTAAAACGAATAGTTTTATTCCGGTTTTAGTATAGTACCATTAATTTATCTAATTTCGGGGCTGACTATTAGTCATTTCGAATAAATTAATGAAATGGAGGAATCGGGTATGAAAAAGCATTTATTTGGAGATACAGTAAATTTTCATGATGTGCTTTTAAAAGGTACATGAAGCTATAATGTTTAAAACTGTGATTTGAATTCATTGGGGGAAAAGATCATCGGAGATAAATTCAGCGGACTGCTGAAACATCAGTTTGGGCTTGCCAAAAAGCCTACAGGGATTTATTTCATCCGGGTTACGGGGGAAATGCGGGCACGGATTGGGAAAATCATTTGACAATAAACCATCTCCCGGATGAAATTTTCGTGAAACGTAATTATCCGGGAGTTTGAAATTTATAAAATTGTTTTTTGAATTTTATTTGAATTTTGTTTGATTGAATTTTGTATTTAATTTTGATTTCTTCAGTAAGTCTGACCGTTACCCTTAATAATTGCCATCATGAAATACGATCTCGAAGAACGAACTTTTTTATTTACAAAGAATGTTGTTCTCTTTATCAAACAGCTTCCACGAAGTGTCTCTAATATTGAATTTGTCAAGCAAGTAATCAGGTCTTCCGGATCAGTGGGCGCGAATTATATTGAAGCTAATGAATCTTTGAGCAAAAAAGATTTTTTGATGCGGACAAGGATTAGCAGAAAAGAGGCGAAGGAAACATCGTATTGTCTAAGGTTGATCATTGAAACAAACGATCAAAAATTTCAAAATATAGGAATGATATTGATTAAGGAATCATAGGAATTGAAGAAAATACTTTCGGCAATTATTGAAAAATCAAAGTAGGCGGGAAAAGGAAACAACAAATCACAAAAAGCAAATAATAAAAAACAAACAAATCACAAAAACCAATAATTAAACAACAAACGAGGTGAAAGGAATGCCTTGGTTTCAAAGAGTCAAATTTCAAAAACAAAAAAAATACAATACAGTCATTAAATCATTTTCATCAAATCAGAGCGGAGGGTTTTTTATGAAAAACAGTTACATCGGTTTTCTGCTTTTTACGGTTTTATTCTTTTACGGGAACCATTCTTTTGGTCAAGATACCTTGTATTGGGTTGGAGGATCCGGAAGTTGGGGCGAACCCTTCCACTGGTCAACCACTTCCGGAGGGTCCCCTGGATTGATAATTCCCGGACAGACGACAAGCGTTGTATTTGACGCAAACTCCTTTACCGGTAATGCGCTCTTCAAATTTGATCAAGGAACAGCGCCGTTCATTACTACTTGTGAATGTAATGATATGATTTGGAGAAATATCACGTTTCAAATAACGCTGGCAGGCTCAAAGCCGATCTTCATATTCGGAATGCTTCAGTACCTTCCTAATATGGATTTTAATTTTACCGGACAAACCACCTTTGCCGCAGTAAATAAAACAGTGACAATTAAAACAGCGGGCAAATCCATTCCTGCAGGTGTTGTCTTCGACGGTAATAATGGTCATTTTAATTTGCTTGATGATTTTTATGTTCTGGGAAATTTTGATATAAACAGCGGACATGTGATCACAAATAGCCATAACGTCAAATGCTATCGTTTCAACTCCGCGCCGGTCAATCCATTGAATATCCGCAGCATTGACCTTGGATCTTCATTGCTGACCATACGATCGATGAATAACCTTACCAATATCAGCAGTCGCATTACTCATGTTAATAGCTCCATGAAAGTATATTCAAGTGGCGCTTCGAAAATATTATTTACCGGCGAAATCACCGAACCTGGCAACCTGTGTACATTCGATGCGGCAGATAGCCTGAAGTTTGATAATATTGAGTTTATGACGAATGGCGAACTTATCGCCCAGCATGATACATTCAATGATGTTTTGTTTGCTGCGAATGGCACTTTATATGTTGACACTTGTGTCTTTGATTCGGTTGAAATTTACCAGTTGGGACTTGCCTATTCAAATAACTCCATTTATAACCGATTGCTGTTTTCCACCCATCCCCATGGTTGGCCATGTGGTGACTATAGGAACGAAGATTATGGATTATTGCAGGGGAATGACAACATCATCAACGACCTGGTTGATTTTAACCGCAACGGGACGATTGATGGTATGAACAACGCGGCTGATTCCTGCCGTTATTGGGCCAACGGATGGATACTGACCGGCTCGAATACCTTCGAGAATATATATTTGCAGCGGCATTGGGGGAACATAAGTTGTACCTGGTGCTATGAGTACTGGGCGAAAAACATCCTCACCCTACAGCACAACAAAACGCAAACCATCAATAATAAATTGACTCTTTTCGGAGATTATCATTGTGAACATACACGAATAACAACAACAGATTCAGCCCAGCGGGCTTTACTTCAAACAACATTGCCTTTGTTTCTTGATTATATAGAAATTATGGGTATTCATGCCACAAACACCCTCCTTGTCCCGGATACTGCCAAACGGTCGAAAGATTTGGGCAACAATCTAAATTGGCATTATATTAACAACTATACACCTGTTGTTGATACCCTTGTAACCGTTACGGATGTGACGCCCTGTAGTTATTCCAGCAATGGAACAGTGACTTTGTGGGGCAAAGGAGGTGAAAAACCGTTGAAATATTATAAAAGAGTACCAGATGCGTATTGTGGCTACATCTGGGTCGCGCCAATTTCACCAGACAGCAATAGGTTTATTAACCTTGTTAAAGGAAACTATACTTTTAAAATCACCGATATATATGGATGCGAGAGTGTATATGTTGATACCACAGTTGGTGGTCCTGACCCCATTATCATTGACAGTGTAAAGGTAATTCCAATCCCCTCTTGTACGCCGCTTCCTGCCGGAAGCCCCGGAGGTCAGATCATCGTTTTTGCACATGGAGGGACAGGATCTCTTGCATACTCGAAAGACGACGGGGTTAGTTTTCAGGGTAGTAACCTATTTACCAATGTCAACTCACCTGGAAATTATTTGATAAAAGTTATGGATGCCGTCAATTGCACCTCTGCCATGGTTACCGTTGCAATGACGAAAAGACCGCCTTTGTTTCTTTACCTAAATCCAATTAAGGATGTAGATTGTTGGGGTGATTCTGTCGGGCAGTTTTCTGTAGAAGCTTTTGGGGGATTTCCACCTTTTGTAATCACAGTAACATTAGTAAGTGGTTACCATCTTCAAAACACTATTGTCAGAAACAATTTTGCCGCAAATCAATCTAATGCGGA